>NZ_JBHFLM010000042.1:0-22660 GCF_041928655.1 Pelatocladus sp. BLCC-F211
GATTTATACTACCAGGGTTCTGGATCAGGAGTTGTCCACTTGACCTACTTCGTTTTTTATCTGTGCGCTTTACCGCTAAAAACATAATATCATCAAAGTCGTCCTAGAAGGACGAGGCTTTAGACCCAGGTTTTTGGTAAACAGCCGCGAGTAAATTCCTGAGTCTGCTTGAAACTGGACTTCTGCGAAATAAATTGGGCTTTCTTCTGTTTCCGGAAGAAATACACCATCGATTCGGAAAGCGGTTTGTTTGATTTCAACTGATGAGAATTCATACCCTGTGGCATTTTCGGGAGAATTACCAATTAATTCAAAGAATATATCGGGGAATTCTTGAAATAGGCGATAAAATATGCTGTCTGTTTTCACTAATCGGTGTATTTCAATGCAGAGTTATGTTGATTTTTTAAATTACCACACTTTCACAGCCCATCTGCAATTGAAGGTTTTGGAGGGCGATCGCAATTAGATACGATAAATAGTAATACAAAAGCTCCTATTTGGATAGGTATAGGGCAATGGTGCGACTAAAATTTTGGCAATGGCTCGTCTTAGCAACTCCCATCGCAACCATCATCACTTTCTTACTGGTATCAGCAGGGTTGCAAATTCACCAGTGGGGGCTGAACTGGATTTGGGGTGTGTTTATCCTGGTGTTTGTCGGCTGGCGTTGGCTGCTGGTACAATGGACTCGCCCTGCGATCGCGCAAGTAGAATCTGTGATGGCAGAGGTGAGCAAAGAATTAGAGTCTGCCACGGGTGATATAATTCCTTCAGAGCAAACTGATACAACCAAGCAAGCTGAAGCCGCACTCCAAGAAATACTGCAAGCATCAGGGAGCGATCGCCCGATTTGGGAAGATTGGCAAACATTTTGGCAGCGTTGTCAAGCCCTTGTTGTTGCCATTGCCAATATTTATTATCCAGAAGTTAAATATCCTCTGTTGAATATCTATGTTCCTCAAGCTTACACTTTGATTCGAGGTACGGTAGATGCCATGGATCAGTGGATGCAAAAATTATCTCCGGCTCTGAATCAAGTTACAGTTGGGCAAGCATTCCAAGCTTATGAAATGTACCAGAAATTGGAACCTTCAGCCAAGAAACTATTACGAGCTTGGAACTTGGCACAGTGGCTCTTAAATCCAGTCGCAGCAATTGCAAACCAAGCCAGTCAAGGTTACAGTAACCAAGCAAATCAGCAACTACTGGTAAATTTAAGCCAGTTACTCAGAGAAGCAGCACTGAGAAATCTGTGTCAGCAGGCGATCGCTCTCTATAGTGGTAAATTACCTGTTGTCGAATCTGCTGTGATTCCGCCACCTCCCACCACTAGCAAAACCCAAACTTTGCGAGACATCCTCGCCCAAGCCGAACCCGTCGAAGTCGTCGAGCAAAAACCCGTAAATATTTTATTAGTAGGACGAACTGGAGCCGGGAAAAGCAGCTTGATTAATACCCTATTTCAAGCAGATTTAGCAGCAGTTGATGTATTACCTAGCACTGATAAAATTCAGAATTATCACTGGCAAGCACCAGAAGGCGCAAGCTTAAACCTTTGGGATACGCCTGGTTACGAACAAGTCAACCGTAATGACTTAAGAACACTTGTGCTTGATTATGCCAATAATGCAGACTTGCTGCTACTAGTCACCCCAGCCCTTGATCCGGCTCTGCAAATGGATGTGGACTTTCTGCAAGACATGAAAGAAGAAGTTGCAGACTTGCCTGCAATTGCCATTGTTACCCAAGTTGACCGCCTGCGTCCGATCCGCGAATGGCAACCCCCCTATGATTGGCAATGGGGAGAACGACCAAAAGAAGTGGCAATTCGGGAAGCAACGCAGTATCGCGCTCAACAGTTGGGTGATTTTTGTAACCGAGTTTTGCCAGTGGTGACGGGAGACAGCAACACAAATCGGAGTGCTTGGGGGATAGATGCCTTATCTTTGGTGTTAATTGATGCGATCGCACCAGCCAAACAATTGCGTCTAGCTCGGTTTTTGCGTAACCTAGAGGCTAGAACTGTTGCTGCTGCTAAAATCATCGACCACTACACCTTCCAAATGGCAACAACTCAAGGACTGACAGCATTACTCAAAAGTCCAATTCTCCAATTTATTTCTACCCTGTCAACTGGATCTCCCACTTTGGCGAATCTGCTTGCACAGAAAATCCCCGCTGAACAGCTACCAATTGTGATTGGTAAATTGCAGATGGGATATGACTTATTTTTACTCTCCAGTACCGATAAAACACTGAAGTTTGATTTATTAGCTTTGTGGCCGTTACTATTGGAAAACTCTGGCTCACCTGATCAAAATGCTAGGGCTTTTGGTCATGCATTAATAGAATACTGGACTCAGAATTTGAACGTAGAACAATTACGACAGCGCTTTGGCTATTATTTGAGTGTGCATTAATACATCTGATTTTTAAAATTTCTCTAACCCCAAGTCCCCAAATGGGGACAAGGGAGACAAGGAGGACAACTTCTCAGTTATCAGTTAACAGTTACCAGTTAACAGTTACCAGTTACCAGTTTAATTTGATCACTGATCACTGATAACTGATTCATGCCCCATGACCAATTTGCCCATGTGGTGGAGTATTATAGCGG
The DNA here is from genome assembly GCF_041928655.1 of Pelatocladus sp. BLCC-F211. Classification (NCBI taxonomy): domain Bacteria; kingdom Bacillati; phylum Cyanobacteriota; class Cyanophyceae; order Nostocales; family Hapalosiphonaceae; genus Pelatocladus; species Pelatocladus sp. BLCC-F211. The sequence goes on from NZ_JBHFLM010000042.1 coordinate 2,621, forward strand.
TTCTCGACCTAGTGAGGTACGTTTTCAAAGCTATTAACTTTATTAAGAAGGATTGGGGTATACCTCAGTTGCTTAGGAAACGCTATAGTATGCAATACGGTTCAGTTAAGGCTAAAAACTAAAACTAGCGTAGGTTGGGGAGCCAGTGCGTTGCGGGGGTCCCAAGAGTTGTAGCACCTGGCGTTTGAGGAATGTAGACGCGCCCTGCGCGGCTGATCGCAGAGTAACCCAACATTATCAAGGCTTTGTTGGGTTTCGCTTGCGCTCAACCCAACCTACATTTCTTCTTAACTGAACCGTATTGTATTAGTATGGCCACTTCCAATTGACGATTTCGGGCTTATCCATTCCGTGTTCGTAGGCGTAGTTACGGCAAGAAATTTGCTCATCTTTGAGCATTTCTTTGACATGAGCGCCTGCAACTTTGAGTTTAGGAATCCGATCAATAACATCGATCGCAATACTAAAACGATCAATTTGATTTTGGATCGCTAGCTCTAATGGTGTGTTAATATTACCTTTTTCTTTGTAACCACGCACGTGCATATTGTTGTGGTTGTGACGACGGTAAGCTAGGCGGTGAATTAACCAGGGATAGCCGTGGAAGTTAAAGATCACTGGTTTATCGAGAGTAAATAGACTATCAAAATCGCGATCGCTCAAACCGTGGGGATGTTCTGTATCCGGTTGTAACCTAAACAAGTCAATCACGTTCACAAACCGAATTTTCAAGTCAGGGAAATTATCTCTCAACAAAACCGATGCTGCAAGTGCTTCTAAAGTCGGAATATCACCCGCACACGCCAGTACTACATCTGGTTCTTCACCAGCATCTGTACTCGCCCACTCCCAAATATCTATACCCTTGGTACAATTACGGATCGCAGTTTCTATGTCATGATACTGCAAATGTAGTTGTTTGTCAGACACGATCACATTAATATAGTTTTCGCTCCGCAGACAGTGATCAGCAACTGACAGCAGTGAGTTGACATCAGGCGGAAGATAGATGCGAACCACCTCTGGAGTCTTGTTGAGTATCACATCCAAAAAACCCGGATCTTGGTGAGTGAAGCCATTGTGGTCTTGTCGCCAAACCGTAGAAGTAATCAGGATGTTGAGCGACGAAACATTTGCTCGCCAACTAATATGATTGGAAATTTCTAGCCATTTGGCGTGCTGACCGACCATTGAGTCAATGATATGAGCAAAGGCTTCGTAGGTGGAGAAGAAACCATGACGACCAGTGAGCAAATAGCCTTCTAGCCAACCTTCCAAGGTGTGTTCACTCAGCATCTCCATGACGCGACCATCGGGAGAAAGTTCACCACCGTCAGCATCTTCGGGTAAATACCCTGCAATCCAGAACTTTTTGCTGGCTTCGTAAATCGCACTCAGCTTATTAGAGGTGTTTTCGTCAGGCCCAAATACCCGGAAACTGTTCATATTGGCCTTCATGACATCACGCAGGAAAACACCCAGAGGTTTGGTATTTTCCGCCTGAATTTGTCCAGGTTTTTCCAGATCAACGCCATACTTGCGGTAGTCGGGTAATTTCAGAGAGCGGCGTAACACACCACCATTTGCATAAGGAGTTGATCCCAAACGTTTTAAATCAGTGGGTGCAGTATCTTTGATTTCTGCTACTAAAGTACCATTGGCATCAAAGAGTTCTTCTGGCTTGTAGCTGTGCATCCATTCTTCCAAAAGTCTCAGATGCTCTGGATTATTATGCATTCCTCCCATCGGTACTTGATGAGCGCGCCAGAAACCTTCTACTTTGTGTCCGTCTACTTCTTGGGGACCAGTCCAACCTTTGGGAGTACGCATCACAATCATTGGCCAGCGAGGACGACTCGGAACACCACTACTACGAGCTTCCTGCTGAATTTTGTGAATTTCTGATATGCAATGATCCAGTGTTGCAGCCATTGCTTGATGCATACTTTCAGGATCAGATCCTTCCACAAAGTAGGGAGTGTAGCCATAGCCCTTAAACAAATCTTCTAGTTCTGTGTGGCTGACACGAGACAAAATGGTAGGATTATTAATCTTGTAGCCATTCAGGTGCAAAATCGGTAACACTGCACCGTCGCGAATGGGATTGATGAATTTGTTAGAATGCCAAGAAGTTGCTAAAGGCCCAGTTTCGGCTTCTCCGTCTCCAACGAGTGCTGCAACAATCAGGTTGGGATTATCAAATGCAGCACCATGAGCATGGGATAGACTGTAACCGAGTTCGCCCCCTTCGTGAATAGAACCAGGAGTTTCAGGAGTACAATGACTACCAACTCCACCAGGGAAAGAGAATTGCTGGAAAAACCGCTTCATTCCCTCTTCGTCTTCGCTACAGTCGGAAAAGTAGTTGGAATAGCTACCCTCTAAATAGCAAGGTCCAAGGAATCCAGGCGCACCGTGACCAGGCCCTACTATATACAACATGTCCTGATCAAATTTTTTGATCACCCGGTTAAGGTGGGTGTAAAGAAAACTGATTCCTGGACTAGAACCCCAATGTCCCAGCAAGCGGTGTTTGATATGTTCAGGTTTGAGAGGCTCTTTTAGCAATGGGTTATCCCGCAGATAAATCATCCCCACAGCTAAATAGTTGGCTGCACGCCAGAAGGCGTGCATCTTGCGGAGTTCATCAGAATTGATGGGCGCACCCTCAACTGTTGATCGTGCTTTACCGTAACAGCTAATAGAGTTAATTTCTTCGGAGGTTGGTTTTTGGGGTGTTGCTACCATTTTTTTGCACCTTTGTAATTTAATTTGGAATTCGTAATTAAATCTCTAAGTAAGTCGGCACAATGTAGAGACGAGCCATGGCGCGTCTCTACTAGTTAGGGTTGTCGTTTGCCATTGGTCAGAGTTTGGTGCATGTTTACTTTTCGTAACTCGCGTTATGTTTATTCAAGCCGACTTACCTAGCATTGCAATTAAGAATGCTTTTGTAGTGATTGCACTTTCAGGAAGAAAATCTTAACTATCTTTAGATAGAAATAATGCAGGAAAGACGAAATCTTTGCCTAATTAAATAGGTAAATACGCCTCACTCAACTGCTTGCTTTAATTATTTGTTCCTGATCTAGGTTAACGACAAGCAAACGCTCTTATTCTATCAAGCGCAATCCTATATGATTTATGCGAATCACAAAGCTCAGATCCTAGAATTATTGAAGAAGTTGGGGATCTTGTCTCTAATTTATTTTTTAAGTTCGCCCAAGGCAGATAAACTACTAAATATTTAAATATTGCCAAGAACTGGTGTAATTTTTATTAAAATATTTTAATCAGGGTAATGATAATTATCAAGTAATCTTATGTGATAAGCTTTTCTTAACCAAAAATTTTCAATTTTTTAATTAAAATCTTTGTCACAGACAATTCTTATCTTTTGTTTGTAATAAGCGGCTCTAGCCTTGATTTTGAGGACTAAAGTCCTCACTACAAACTTAAAATAATACAATAGTTATGACAATAGCAAATTACCAATTTTATTATTCTTGCGATGGCGATCGCACTCAGGCTGTAATCCTTTTTTTGCATGGGTTTATGGGTGACAGCCATGAATTTGATGAAGCCATACAATTGCTAAATCATGATTTTTCTTGTCTAACAGTGGATTTACCAGGACATGGAAATACAAAAGTTTTGGGAAGTGAAGATTTCTACACAATGACAAACACTGCTCAGGCTTTAATTGAATTATTAGATTATTTACAAATTAATCAATGCTTTTTAGTTGGTTATTCTATGGGTGGTAGATTAGCTTTATATCTCACTTTGTATTTTCCCCATAGATTTCCTAAAGTTGTTCTAGAATCTGCGTCTCCTGGTTTACGAACAGCAGCAGAACGTCAAGAAAGAATCAAACGGGATGGACAAATTGCGAGAAAACTAGAAAGGTGTCTTGACAAAAATGATTTTATCGCTTTTTTACGAAATTGGTATCAACAGCCAATTTTTGGGAATATCAAAAATCATCCACAATTTCAGCATTTGCTAGAAATCAGAACACAAAATAACTCTATAGAATTAGCGAAGTCCCTACGGTTTATGGGTACTGGCTGTCAACCTTCTTTATGGGAAAAACTCAAAGATAATGTCAATGATTTATTATTACTAGTTGGTGAAAATGATGAAAAGTTTATAGATATCAATCAACAAATGGCTAAAATATGTCAATATTGCCAGCTAAAAATAGTTAGTAATGCCAGTCATAATATTCATTTTGAAAAGCCAAAGGATTTTGTAGAGAATATTAAGATTTTTCTGAATACATAGTTAGTATTTCACCCCTTAGCACTTTTTAATTCTTCCTGTAGCATTTTCTGATAAATCTTAGGTAAAAGAGGACTCACAGAATTAGTTTCAATACCATATCCTAAACTTGTCCAGGTGGGAGATAGTCGCCGCAAAACATCATTTATTTTTCCCTGACGTAGTAACTGGGAAATATTCACTCCCCAAAATTGAGAATCATTCAACCAACTATGTACAACTGTATCTTGATATTCTGGTTCAAAACTGTAATGAACCCAAAACATCATTCGCATTGGTTTTGGATGATATTTGGGTGCGATCGCAAACCAAGTTGTGTTGATGATTTGGTATCTCCCGGCGGCTGTCGAACAATTACCTTTGTTGGGACCGACAACAATTGTCACACACTTTTGTGGATGGCGACTGAGATCATTAACATGTTCTCCACCATACAAAAGCGAGTAAGGACGATTACCACTAGCTTCACTAGCTGAGATAGTTCGCATTAAGGCGCGGATATAGGGATCACCACCTTTCATCACTAAGGGTGGTTGTCTGTTACTAAATATAGGATCACGACGCGATCGCAAATCACCGACAACATACCACTGGAATAAATACACAAAGATTAGTAAAGCAGCCAGTGGCCCAATGAATTTTTCAACGCCTTTAAATTGCAAGCCTTTCAGAGTTCAACTCCTTCACAAATTGGTCATTAGTCATTGGTCACTAATAATTGATCTTACAAATGACAAATGACTAATGACTAATGACAATTAAATTTTGTTTCAAACCACACCTGCAAATAACTCGCCAAAGCTTTTCGATGCAGCTTCTGGTTTTGCTACAACCTCTACAATTTTATTTCGTGCTGCTGGCTCAAATAAGGCTTCTATGCAAACTTGAGCAACTTTTTGTCGAGGAATACTACCGTCAAACAAAGTATCCGCATTTTGCATGACGATGGAATCAGTATTGTCTTCATTCTTAAGACCACCTGGTCTGACAATTGTGTAAGTCAAACCACTTTTTTGCACATATTCCTCAGCTTGTTTTTTCCACACCAAAATTAGCCAGAACAAGTTTAGAGGATGGAAAAATTGCGAAGCAGCCAAAGAAGAAACCATGACAAAATGTTCTATTCCCTTAGCTTTGGCAGCATCGACTAAATTTTTATTCCCTTCGTAATCTACTTTATAGGGGCCTGTAGGATCAAAGCTAGGTTTTGCTCCTGTGGCAGATAAAACAACTGTACTATCTCCCAAAGCAGCAGCTAGACTTTGTTGATCTAACACATCACCTTTTACTAACTCTACTTCACCAGGCAAAATACTCCTTGCTTTCTCGACATCGCGCACCAAAGCGCGAACCGGAATATTTCGCGCCATCAGTTCTTGTACGATGCGACGACCTGTTTCTCCTGTTGCTCCTGCGACAAAAGCTTTCATTTTCTACGTTATCCTGGGAAACTAGTATGTCTTATTTCTGTCTCTATTGTAGAGATTCGATGAAATTTATGATTTATTTTTAAGTTTTCGGTCAAAATGTACATCCAGTACGAAATCTTGCACTTACTTCGGGAAATATTAATTTAGACAAATAAAAAAATATACAAAAATCTTATGCTTTCAAAAAACCAAGAATATCAATCTATAGAATCATTTGAGTCCTTAGAATCAACAGAAGTTGTTTTGTCTGTGGCATCATCGATCGCAGAAAATGAAGTAGTACATATAGAGAACTCTGTAGGCACAACTACGATGTTTTGCGGTCGTTATCAAGACAAGATGGAAATGTATGCTTCTGCTGACACAGTTGCTGAGTATTTAGATAATCATGCTAGTTGGTTTTCCCGTTGTGCCGAACCGATGAAAGTAGAATCACTGGGGGAAAATGGTTATACGTTGGTAATTGGTCGCTTTGGGTCTTTTGGTTATGAAGTGGAACCAAAAGTTGGTTTAGAACTGCTTCCTCCAGAGGATCGTGTTTACCGCATTCGTACAGTTCCGATTCCCGGTTATCAAGCTCCTGGTTATGAAGTAGACTATAATTCTTCGCTACAGCTAATAGAAATTCAAGAATCCTCAATTTCTACTATTTCCAGTGAAATAACAACAGTAGAGTGGGAATTGGATTTAAAAGTCTACATCAACTTTCCTAAGTTTATTCAGCGACTACCCAAATCTTTAGTTCAATCTACAGGCGATCGCGTACTTCATCAAATTATCCGCCAAGTCTCCCGTCGCTTAACTCGCAAAGTTCAAGAAGATTTTCATCAGTCTTTGGGTATAGAATTACCAGCCAATGTCAATAAAAATAAATGAGTCAAGAGTCAATAGTCCAGAGTCAATTTTCAATAGTCCAAAGTTTTTACCCTTGATCCTTGATTATTGACCATTGACCCTTGACTATTGACTAAGCATTAGTCAGAATTTTTTGCACAATTTGCATACCTGTGATGGCTTGCCAAGTAAACAGACCCAAAAGGGTAAAGTTCAGCAAAATATGAGTAACACGGGCCCAATTTGCCCCTTTTTGCATATAGGGAGATAAAGCAGCAGAAAAGGCAATTGTACCAGTCATACCCAGCCCTGCTAGTAGGTGTGGGGCCACGAACAACTTACCATTATTAATGTAGGTGACAGCCATCCCACCAATAGAGCCTGCCACCATAAATGCCAATAGTATAGAACCGATTTGGTAGTGTCTGACGTTGTATCTACCTTTAATCAATTCTTTCTTTTGTTCACCTTGGGAATTTCTGGTACGCTGTACTTGCAGCCCTAAATAGGCAGCATATACAGATACTAGTAATAACGCCCACATCATGATTGGGTGGAAAAACTGCGACCAGTATTTTACCGATGGTGATAATTCCAGATTCATTGCCTTTGCCCCTATTCTTAAATCTTCATAAAAATTAGCATAACCTTTATTATTGACTCTTGACCCTTGACGATGGACTATTGTAGAGACGCGATTAATCGCGTCTCTAATGACCAATGACCAATGACCAATGACCAATGACGCTTTACTGCTAAAGGCTGTTAAAACTGGTGATATTAAGCAAGTGCAGGCGCTACTGGCTGCGGGTGCAGCACCTGATGTGAGCGATCGCGAAGGTACAACGGCGTTGATGTTTGCTGCTAATTTTGGCTATACGGAAATTGCGCGATCGCTTCTCAATTATGGGGCTAATCTCAATTTACACAGAAAACGCTACGGTTTAACAGCTTTGATGTTGGCTGCGAGTGCTAAGAGTCTTGACATTGTGCGACTTTTAGTATCTAGGGGTGCAGATGTTAATGCTACTAATGAAGATGGTAGTACGGCTTTGATGGCAGCAGCACTTAAAGGGTATGCGGAGGTGGTACAAGTCTTACTAGCTGCGGGTGCAGATGTCAATGTCAAAGATAACGATGATGATACTGCTTTGAAAGTAGCACTCAAGCAAGGACATGTTGCTGTTGTGCAAGCAATTGTATCAGTCAGTACAGATATTAATGCCCAGGATGAAGAAGGTGAAACCCCGTTGATGCTAGCAGCAGATTTGGGAGATTTGCCCATTGTACAAGCATTGTTGGCAGCGGGAGCAGATGCGAAACTGCAAAATCGCGATCGCACCACGGCACTATCAGCAGCAGTTGCAGCTGGACATAGTGCGATCGCAGCCTGTTTACTAGATGCAGGCGCTGATGTCAATTTCCCAGATCAAGATGGTGAAACTGCTTTGCACCTAGCGGTTGTGGAAGGTTATACCGATGTAGTGGAAGTATTACTCAGCCGGGGTGCAAATGTGCAAATGAGAAATAACCTCGGCGATACACCTTTGCTTGTTGCAGCATTACAAGGACACAACCAAATAGTCGAAATGCTACTGCGGTACGGAGCAGATGCAAATGTGAGAAACTTTGGTGAACTACCTCTAACGTTGGCAGTCACCCAAGGACACAGTGAAATAGTACAGATATTGTTAGAGTTTGGTGCTAATCCCAACATCCCCGCAGATGACGGTAAAACACCGTTAATCAAAGCCGCAGAACGCGATCGCACTGGCGTTATCCAGCAGCTACTAGCCAAAGGTGCAGATGTCAATTTTCAAGACTCAGCCAAAGCAACAGCCTTAATGTGGGCAACTTCACGGAGTTATACAAAAACTGTGCAACTATTGTTACAAGCAGGTGCAGACGTAAATTTAAAAAATCAAGGCGGCTATACAGCTTTGATGTTAGCAGAGTTTAATGGTTATCGAGATATAGCACACCTGTTGCGAGCAGCCGGGACGGTGGATTGAATAAGGGACAAGGGAGACTTATCAGTTATCAGTTATCAGTTATCAGTTATCAAATTAAACTGCTCACTGTTAACTGTTAACTGATTCATCCCCAATCCCCATTACCCCTTATCCCCAGAGGGGACCCCACCTGCCCCTTATACCCAAAGGGGACCCCTACCTTCCCCAAACCCTAATTTCAAAACAGAATACTGAAAAAAAAAGTAAAAATTGAGACTTTCTTTTGATTGCATGTAAAAATTACACCAAAAGATAGTTCTTTTGTGTGCATAAGTTAGTTTTGCTTACACCCAATACATAATTCCTACAAACACAAAACTATGAGCGAAAATAATTCTTCACTAGAAAACAATGATCGCTTGCCTTTGCGATCGCCAGAAGAAGTAGATTTAAATTATTTCAATGCTTTTAGAGGGCCAGATGATCAGGGAGGCTTACCGCTTAAAGATATCAAACGCTTATTCTACAAGATGGTAATTGTAGATAATGAGAGTTTTGTGGATGCGGAAACTATTAAAGTTCCAGGATTTATTGGTATTTCCGATCAACCGCAAGTTTCAGATCCCCAAGGTAATATAGTCTCTGGCTACGAAGATGTTCTCAAGTTTCTAGATAAATACGGTCTTTTAGTTTGTACTTTTCAATACAATAAAGACAGGTATGGTAAGGTAATTGATTTGCGCTGGCCTCCCAATGATCAGGAACAGTATGAGTTGATGGAGATTTTCATCAAAAATGAGGGACACCACTCTGGTGCGATCGTACCAGCCCAGAACTTTGCAGGGGAAAGAGCATTTGCCAGCTTCAACGAACCTGATATGTATCACAATGGGATGTATGGTAACGATGGCTTTGTGGCTGTTGCCCAACGTTTAGTGTTTCCTGAGTTTGTCACGCCAGAACAATCTCGTGGTTATACTGACAGTATCATCTGTTGGATGGCATTAATTAATCCATTTGTGCAATTTGCGGCTAATGATTTTAATGGTGGTGATCCTACCCGTGTTTGCTCCCGCTCCACACTTAAAGAATTTTTGCAAAATTGCGCCCTTGCTAGCCTTGGTGATCCAGAAGCACTAGAATTTCTTAGCCGTCCAGAAAATACAGCCTACTGTGCGGAGTTTATTTATATTAGCCTGAATACACCTGTTTACCCTTTTAACAAGCAAGGTTTGACTTTGCTCTTAGATGGCGATGAAGCAAAAGCATTAGAGATACTTAAATTCCAAGAACATCAAAATCATAGACGAGAAAATATTCTCAGCTTCAAAACCGGTAATCCGCAATTTAAAGCTTTTAATATTCAGATGCCATTAGTACCAGCAGATTTACCACCTTTAGATGTACTAATGTCTAAGCATGGACAAAATATTGATCCCAACAGTATTCCTTTTCCACCTTTTAAATTATCGCAAGTACTGCGTCGTGCTTTCCGTACATTGCTTCCCCGCAGTAAAGCCAAGAACAATCCAAAAATAGTGCAAGCACAAGTTAAACTGTTTGGATATATAGAGCCTTTGATTATGAGGCAATTAGGTATTGGTGTTTATAATCCCCAACCTGTACCTGCACCCGTACCACCAATAGTAGTACCTGCGCCAGAACCCCCAAATCCTCCCGCTTCTGGTAAGAAATCTGCAAATAATACTCCTAACACTTCTCCTCAACCAAGTCCCCAACCTATCCCTCAGCCCGAACCTCAACCCGAACCTCAACCCCAAGAAGATCCCAGAATACCTGCGGTTCGCGAATTTATCAAATTTGTGCAAGCAAAATTACAACAGCAATACGATAGCGATGCAGAATTTGATAGTACTTTCGATGCAATCATGGAAAAAGCAGATAGTCTGGTAGTAAATAGCGACTTAAAATACTTTGTACCACCGCGTATTTACATAGATTTAGGACAAAATGACGGTGATGATAATTTACCAAAAAGTTGGGGTTTTGGACTGGAAACTGTAGGTGCATTGATTTATCGGGGAGCAATTAAAGGCACTTCCCAACCTGCTACTGAGACTCCTCAGCAGTTTTCACAACAAGCAGCACAGGATTCTCAACCTCGTACCAGGCAACAACCAAACAAGTCAAAAGTTTGAAATACTTTTAATTTGATATAGCATTCCTAAATCATTCGCGAGAGACAAGATCCCCGACTTCTCAAGCTGACTATATGTGGGATTCACCCATCAGACAACGCGCCGCGTATCGTGCAAAAGCTGAAGAAATTAATGTTAGCCGCACGGCTGTTTACAAAATTCCAGATATAATCGCCGCCCTAATTTTATTCTAGAGCGGTGATTGTTTGTATTTGCGATCTCACAAATGTGAGAATTAAACAACATTTGCAACAATTTCTGTTGCCTCTTGCAAAATTTCCTCTAGGTGAGCTTCGCTCTTAAAGCTTTCAGCATAGACTTTGCATACATTTTCTGTACCAGAGGGACGAGCTGCAAACCAGCCGTTTTCTGTTGTCACCTTCAATCCACCAATTGGGGCGTTGTTACTGGGAGCATTGGTTAATTTGGCAGTAATGCGATCGCCACCCAGGGTGGAGGCTTTCACATCTTCCGGCGCGAGTTTACCTAGACGCGCTTTTTGTTCTGGCGAAGCGGGAGAATCGATCCGTTTATAGAATGGTTTGCCCAATTTTGCCGTTAAATCTTGATAGTGCAAACCAGGATCTTTACCTGTACGTGCTGTAATTTCAGCTGCAAGCAGATCCATAATTATACCATCTTTATCTGTTGTCCAGACGGTTCCATCCTTACGCAGGAAAGAAGCGCCGGCACTTTCTTCACCACCAAAGCCAAAGGAACCATCAAGCAACCCGTCTACAAACCACTTAAAGCCGACGGGTACTTCACAAACTTGCCGTCCAATCTCTTTCCCAACTCGGTCAATCATGCTACTACTGACCAAAGTTTTGCCGATCGCACTTGTTGCTGGCCAGCCACTACGATTAGTAAATAAATACCAAATCGCTACCGATAAAAAGTGATTGGGGTTCATCAATCCAACGCTGGGGGTGACGATACCGTGGCGATCTGAGTCTGTGTCATTACCAAAGGCAATATCGTAGTCATCTTTAAACTTGACTAAGCCAGCCATGGCGTAGGGTGATGAGCAGTCCATGCGGATTTTGCCGTCCCAATCTACGCTCATGAAGCGGAAAGTCGGATCAACGGTGTTGTTAACTACGGTAATATTTAAACCATAACGTTCAGCGATCGGTTGCCAGTAGGCAATATTTGATCCACCCAATGGATCAACACCGATGCGGATACCAGAGGATCTAATTACGTCGATATCAACAATATTTTCGAGATCGTTGACGTAGGGAGTAATAAAGTCAAAATAGTGAGTCGTGGCTGCTTGTAGCGCCGATTCATAGGCAATTCGGTTCACATCCCGGTTATTATTTGCCATCAACTCATTGGCGCGGTTTTGAATCCATTTAGTAATTTCAGGTTCTGCCGGTCCACCGGAAGGTGGGTTGTATTTAAAACCACCATCACTTGGGGGGTTATGAGATGGGGTAATAATGATCCCGTCTGCTAAATTACTAGTTCTACCTTTGTTGTAGGTGAGGATGGCATGGGATACTGCTGGTGTCGGTGTGTATTGTGCATAACCTTCACCTGCGGCGATATAAACTTCTACATTGTTCACTGCTAAGACTTCTAACGCAGACTTTTGAGCAGGAGCTGAGAGGGCGTGTGTATCCATACCCATGTACAGCGGCCCATTAATACCCTGGCTCTTGCGATATTCAGCAACCGCTTGAGATACTGCAAGAATATGGTCTTCATTGAATGTGCCATTGGTAGAAGTACCACGATGGCCTGATGTTCCAAAACTCACACGTTGTAGTGGATTATTCGGAGCCGGGTGAACCGTGTAGTACTGATCCAAAAGCTGTTCAACATTAATCAAAATGTCGGCTGGAGCAGGTTTACCAGCCAAGGGATTAGTTTGTTCTGTCGCTGTTGTCTGCATTGGCGCTCGACCTATGCTCCTATGGTTTGGCTACGTCCAGAATACCGTGAAACTATGCCAAAACAACCATCCTTATAGAAGAGAAGAGAGGGAAAGACGCCGAGAATCTCTAAAAATATTCCTCGTTTCACCGTGTCCCCGTGTCCCTTGTGTCTCCGTGTCCTCCTGTCCAAATTCAATTACTCCTCTGTTTCAAGTATTTCCTTTGCTTTTAATAGTTCTTTGTAATGTTCTTCATTGACTTTGGGATATCCCAAGTTGAGGGATTTCATTTTCTCGTAGAGAAAATAAGCTACAGAAATGCGTGTAAACCATTTATGGTCGGCTGGGATAATATGCCAAGGCGCCCATTCTGTATTGGTATGATTAAAAACATCTTCATAGGCTTTCATATATTCATCCCAGAATTGCCCTTCTTTGGCATCACTGGTTGAAAATTTCCAGTTTTTTTCAGGAAGCTCAATTCGCTTCAAAAAGCGTTTTTTCTGCTCTTCTTTTGAAACGTTGAGGAAAAATTTCAGCACTACTATGCCATTATTAACAAGATATTTTTCAAAGTTATTTATCTCTTCAAACCGTTGTTGCCAAATGTGGTTATCTTTTGTTTGGGGAGGTAGCTTTTGCTTGGTGAGGAGTTCTGGATGGACACGCACCACTAGCACTTCTTCGTAGTAAGAACGATTGAAAATCCCGATGCGTCCCCGTTCTGGTAAAGCTTTGAACGATCGCCACAAATAATCATGATCTAGCTCCTCGGCTGAAGGGGCTTTAAAACTAAACACTTGAAAACCTTGAGGATTAAGCCCTGACATGACATGTTTAATAGTGCTATCTTTTCCAGCAGCATCTAAAGCCTGAAGCACAATCAGCAAAGCATAAGTGTCTTGAGCGTAAAGCATATCCTGATACTTCGCTAACTCCTTGACGCCCCATTGTAATAGCTCTTTGGCTTCACTTTTTCGGAAATCGCTTTTGTAGTCTGGGTCAAAGTCTTTCATACTGATCTTTGTACCAGGCTTGACGATCATAGTTTGGGGATTCAAGCGAGTCACGAAGTCTGCGTAAGTCATAACAGTAATCTTTTTATCTATAAATAACCTTCTTTTTCAGCAAATTTGCGTAATCTTGGTAAGCACTGACGTTGATAAAAACTGCTCAAAGTAGAAACTGGTAAATTATATTCTGCTGATAATTCCTTCCAGCCTACCTCTGGTGGTAAGCGTTTCAAAATTAACACTTGACAATTTACATGGGGGTGTCCTTGAATATGAAGGTTGCGTAGTTCTCCATCAATATCTTCTTGGACCCATGACTTCACCGTTTCTAAAATTGGAGGTACATCAGGAGAAGCAGGTAACTTATCTTCAGGATATATAGTTTCAATGCGATCGCCAGAAGCAGACTGATTAATACTGGGAAGGGCTTTTTTAGCATTTTCCTCCCGTTGTTGAGTGTAAAAATCTTGCAGTCTCCATCTCAGATAAGCATTCAACCAGGTAATCACAGATCCCCGCGTCGGATCATATGCTTTACAAATATTGGCACAGAAGTACAACCACGTCTGTTGCAGCGCATCTTGATAATAAGGCGTACTCTCTTTCCAAAGTTTGCCACTACTCAAGCGAATAATTTGTGTCAGTCGTTTCTGACGCTGCGGGCTTCCAACCGGATGTCCACAGGCTTCATCAACTAAGCGTCGTAAGTTTTCCTCCAATGTTTGCATAATACTTTTCGTGAACACAGCAAGCCTTTTCTAAGTATTGCGTAGAATTGGCATTTGGGATCGGGGAAAGGGGATCGGGGAAAGGGAAAGAGAAATTCCCCCTTGTCCCCCTTGTCCCCCTTGTCCCTCTTACCAATTTTGAATTTTGAATTTTGAATTGAGATGTCGCCCGATCCCCAATTAAACTACAACCCGATCCAAGAAAGAAGCACTCGCCACCAAGAAATACTAACCTGACCGTTGAGGTTCATTTTTTTACGGATATCTTGAATATTCCAATTGGTTAGTTTAGCAAGAGTTTGTGCTTCTTGTTCAAAGCGTTTTCCTAAAGATCGTTTGTATTCTCTCCCTGCTTGACATTTTGCTTCACCTGTGAATGGATGTTGCAAAATATAACGTCCTTGGAAGTTTTCACGGTGAGATGTTTCTTGAAAGATTAAATCTTCGGGAAATTTGTCGCGGGTGTAGCGGACGTGGAGACGAGTGATAAAAACGTTGTTGGAAACAATGGAAGGACGAAAAGGTGCTGACTGATTAATATTTGGAGGGAAATCATTTAACCAAAAGACGCCTGCTTCTTTGAGTTCTTCTGAGTTTAGCGGTTCAGCAGAACAGGGATCACAACTACCCATATCCCAAGCGTATTCTAAAAATCCTACTTTCCGGTCTTCTTTGGTGTAAGCAGTTTGGAACATAGATTTATAAAATTCGCCAAATTCATTTTTGATAAACAAGGGAATATTCGCATCAGAAGGAACTTTGACGGTGCGGTAGTTGGTAAGTTCTGCTTGTCCTTTAGGCGAAAGAATATAAACTATTAAATCTTGATCTGTTGCAGCATTGAT
This sequence comes from Pelatocladus sp. BLCC-F211, assembly GCF_041928655.1. NCBI lineage: Bacteria > Bacillati > Cyanobacteriota > Cyanophyceae > Nostocales > Hapalosiphonaceae > Pelatocladus > Pelatocladus sp. BLCC-F211. Next base: position 17,748 of record NZ_JBHFLM010000042.1, read on the forward strand.
CATACCCAAACGAATTGGCAGCATGAATTTGGGCGACTGGTAAGATATTTGCAATGGACGCAAGTTTTGATAGCCCGTCTGGTCAAATTTTTCTAGATTGACTTTAGCCACAAAAAACTTCATCTGTTGGCGAATGTAGGGTTTAAGTAACTGTTTCGCCCCTCTGGGAATTTTGTAGCCGTTACGAATTAGCCAAGTTTCCAACCCACCCGATTCTTTAGCACTCAAAATGACAATATCGTATTCACCAACGTTAAACCGTGCTTCAACAGTCACACCCAAATTCTCATTGCTGTTTCTTCTCTGTCCCTGACTTTCTGCTGATGGTACTGGCGCAGCTTGCGGCATAACTCGATCATATACGGGTTCGCAAGGATCAGAATCATAATACTCTACTAATCGCGGGGCGCTAAAAGCATCCAAACGTTCGATAATTTTAGGATTACCAACACGTACTTGTTCTTTTTGGATAACAGTAGGTACAGGTACAACGATCGCAAAATCTTTCACATCACCTTGATAGTCATTAGCCATCGTCAACACAGTGCGGTCGCCACTATGTGCGATCGCCACCTGCGAAGCCTTGTTATATAATTTCGTATCGGCTTTAGCAACATAAAAACCGCAAAAAGCCCAAGCTGTAGGTGCAAAACAAAATACAACCGCAAATATCAGCAGTAACGAAATCAAGAATCTTAAGTGTTTCATAATTCAAGTTCTTAAGTGGTTAGGCAAAATTAAATTCGAGGGATCAGGGAACGGGTATGGAGAAGAGACTTGTTAAATAAATAATTCTTCCTTGTCCCCCATGTCCCCCATCCCCACCCCCCACCCAAAACGAGGTGCTTCCCAAATCACATCCAATAGCACCGTCAAGGGCGCTAGGGTAAATAATGCCCAGAAAACAGCAGTAGAGAGAAAGAAATAATTCCGTAAAATAAAAGTCAATATGGCGATGCATATTGCCCAAACTACACGCGCCATACGGGCATTAGGAATTGAGCGAGGATCTGTTACCATGAACAAGGCAAACAGTAGCAAAGATCCGCTCATTAAGCGGTGCAAATAAACATCCCAAGTCCAACCCAAATAAAAATTACGCATTGCTTCTAAGACAGCATATGCACCCAAAAAAGCAGCTGTCGTGTCCCAACGTCCGACTCTTTTGAGAATCAAGCCACCAGTTCCAGCAAATAACAACCCATACCACCAATCTTCACCCCACTGTCCTGGAGAAACCCAAGCATCGGGGGTGAGTATTAAGGCTGAGATAATGCCAAAATTGGCAGGATTGAAAAAATGTTTATCGCCTATTTTAAAGACAAATTTACTGGCGATCGCAACTACTGCTGCAAATACCATTGTTGTCCAATGGTCAGCCCGCAACAATAAGCTAAGTCCCAAAGCAGTAATTAAAGGACTGCGAAGATTTGTTATTTGTCCCTTGTCATTAGTCCTTTGTTCTTGACCAATAAATTTTGTTAATCGACCAATGACCAATGACAATAACCATTGTGTTGACAGACAGGTGACTATTATGACTGCAATCCACTCTGATCTTAATGTCCAATCTCTTGTACCAATTCCCAGTACTAGAAACAAAGACAGAAAAAGAATTTGATAATCGCGAATATCTCGTATACCTTTGAACACCATTACCCGTTAATTCAGGGATTATGCTTAGATTTGTTCTAATCTAGACGGGTAAAAGCTAAAACTATGGCGTTGTTACAGAATTTGTTACACAAGGAGGTAGAAAAATGCGGTGTTGCTGAATAATGGGATGATTGAGGCTGACGCGGAGACGCAAAGACACGGAGACACGGTGATTATTGAGTCATGCAAATACCAAAATCATCCTGCAATTATGCAACACTAAGAAATGCATTTTAAGGTTTGCAGGTTGATGCGATCGCACAGTTTACTTACGGGCTTGCGGGCAATATTATGGGTATGCACTGTGAATAAATTAATTTTTGTAAAATAGAAATTAACAGCACGTATATTCATAAATGCAGCTTTATCCTTTATTTCCGCTTTTACATCCCATTCTTAAACCAACTTTTCCGAGTTGTCTGTGGGGAGGTGAGTGCAATTCTCAAGCGATCGCTCTATCGTTTGATGATGGTCCTCATCCGCAATACACACCCCGACTATTAGAAGTTTTAGATCGTTACCAAGTTACAGCAAATTTTTTTTGGTTGGGTGCTTGTGTCAATCGTTCGCCCAGTCTAGCAAAAGAAGTGTGCGATCGCGGACATTGGATCGGGCTGCATGGTTACTATCATCATAATTTTCCTCTACTCTCGCCTCATGAACTCAAAGACAGCCTAGAAAGAACTCAAGCCGTCATTTATGATGCTTGCGAACTGCAACCAACACAAGTACGTGATGTTAGACCTCCTAACGGCTTATTTACACCTAAAACATTAAACCTATTACAACAGTGGAATTATCGATCTGTAATGTGGACTGTAGTACCAGAAGATTGGGTACGACCCGGAGTTAACACAGTAGTACAGCGAGTTCTACAACACGTAAAAAGCGGCTCTATTATCGTTTTGCATGATGGTGTTTGTGGCGGGGAAGATGTCGCCGAAATTACTAATTTACTTATCCCCAAATTACTTCAACAAGGCTACCACTTTGTAACTATAGACACATTGTGGCAGCAAACTCTGGAATTAAAAATTTAGTCAGAAGGCGTGAGGTGTATGTTCAGTAATTCTTAACCATCAACAAATGACAAATGACTATTGACCCTTAACTCTTGACTCTTGCCACTTTTGATCAGTTTTTGTATCGGGACTGGAAGTTGATGAAGGTTCATCTGTCCCCAACATATTATGTATATCGCTTAGGGAACTAGGCTTTGTCGCTGGCTCTTGTGATGCACTTGCACACTCAATTAGGTCTTCTACTTGACAATTGAGTGCTTTACAAAACTTAATAATTCTTTCGATTTGTTCTGTACCAGTTCTACCACTTTCCCAATTTTGAATAGTGCTTTCTGTCACGCCCACAAGACGCGATAACTCCAGCTGAGTTAGCCCTGCTTTTTCCCGCAGAAAAGCGATGTTTGGTTTTGCTTTCCGTTTCACAGCCACAGCACTTTTGATTTACCTTTAGTCGTAGATCCTAACATCAAAAAAATGTAGCTGGCATCAAAAAAAATCTAGTGGCTAAAAAATTTAACCCAGCTCTTGACTACACCCAAGTTTTTTGGTTAAAAATATTAGGTATGAGGTTGACTACCACCTCACATCTCTTGCAAAATAAATTTTGAGAAGAGATTGAAGTAGAAGTTGAAGGGCGAAAGCCTTGGTAACTGGGTCTTAGGAATTCTGAAAGCTCTTGTTCAAATTCACTGAATCCCTAATCTCTAGTCTCTACTCCTCCTTATATCTGAGGGTAGATAAAGCCCAACCAAACTTTTTCCCAAAAATCTTTTAGACGAATCCGGAATCGAGAACTTAGACTTTGTAGCTCTCATTAACAAAACAAAAACACGACAGAGAAACCAAAAACAACTTCTAAAGGTCAAAAATCAATAACCGAATGAAGAGTCAAAGGTGTAAATTCTCTAACTAAAAACACACAACACGCAAACAACACACTATACACAAAGGTCTAAAAAAATGTTGAACAAGTCTTTTGCTTTCGGTTTACTGGCTGCTGGTTTGATGATTGCTCCTGGTGCAGCTTTGGCTGATGTTCAAAGCAACCAACAAAATGCGACTCAAAATGGTGCAGCGGCTGGTTATGGTAACACAGTTGTTAACAGCGCTGACCAAACAGCAATCCAAGGTATCACCAAGATTAAGAATGGCGCTTCCTGTACTGGTAGCTACAACGCTCAAATTTCTGGTCAAAACGTCGCACAAAATGGTGCTGCTGTTGGTACTGCTAACACCGTAGCCAACCAAGCTAGCCAAGGTGCTTTGCAAAACGCCACCGAAATTGCTAACGGTATTCACAACTGCTACTAAGCTTGATTGAGTTCAGGATTGGGATGATGGTAGTAAGAGCGCATCCCAACTGAAAACACAAAATACACACATAAATCCCAATACACAAAGGTCTAAAAAAATGTTGAAGAAATCTTTTGCTTTCGGTTTACTGGCTGCTGGTTTGATGATTGCTCCTGGTGCAGCTTTGGCTGATGTTCAAAACAGCCAACAAAATGCGACTCAAAATGGTGCGGCTGTTGGTGTTGGTAACACAGTTGTGAATGACGCTACTCAAACAAATATCCAAGATATAACCAAAATTAAGAATGGTGCTTCTTGTCATGGTAGCTACAACGCTCAAATTTCTGGTCAAAACGTGGAACAAAATGGTGCTGCTGTTGGTACTGCTAACACCGTAGTCAACCGAGCTAGCCAAGGCGCTCTACAAAACGCAACCGAAATCGCTAACGGTATCCACAACTGCTACTAAGTTTTACTAAATCTCAAGGGATGATGCAACAGATAGGTAGCTCATCCCCAACAAAAAATCACAACACGCAACACCCAATACACACAATTAATGAGGTCTAAAAAACAATGTTGAAGAAATCTTTTGCTTTCGGTTTACTGGCTGCTGGTTTGATGATTGCTCCTGGTGCAGCTTTGGCTGATGTTCAAAGCAACCAACAAAATGCGACTCAAAATGGTGCGGCGGCTGGTTTTGGTAATACAGTTGTTAACAGCGCTGACCAAACAGCTATCCAAGGTATCACCAAGATTAAGAATGGCGCTTCCTGTACTGGTAGCTACAACGCTCAAATTTCTGGTCAAAACGTAGAACAAAATGGTGCTGCTGTTGGTACTGCTAACACCGTAGCCAACCAAGCTAGCCAAGGTGCTTTGCAAAACGCCACCGAAATTGCTAACGGTATCCACAACTGCTATTAAGTTTTTAAGTTTTAT
>NZ_JBHFLM010000043.1:0-25469 GCF_041928655.1 Pelatocladus sp. BLCC-F211
AACTAGAGAGTGTAGACTCACTCCCTCACCCCAAAGACTCGGTTTGCGTGGATACTCGTCATCTCACTTGGTTACTGCTTAAGCCTTGGAAACGAGTCAATTTCCTGCATTTAGCAATTTCACCATATTTAAATTTTACCAAAAAGCCGTGCTAGAAGCACGGGGTTTCAAACCCAGAGGTTTCGATGAGTCAGTCGGCACAAATAAAGCTAACTAGCTGGGGTCGTCATTTGTCATTTGTCATTTGTCATTGGTAAGGGTTTGGTGCATGTTTGCTTTTCGCAACTCCTGTTATGTTTATTCCCAGCGACTTGCTTAAGCGCATTTAGAGGTCGGAGTCATCGTAAATCCACATGGGTTCTACACTACACGCCTTTTGAAAGCCGCATTCTTGATAGAAATCGACAGCATCTTTAACCGCCAGCAGAACCTGCTGATGATAGCCTACGTAGTGAGTCTGGAGTGCTTTTATGATACGTCGTCCTATACCCCTGCGCTGAAAAGCTGGTCGCACCAATAAGTGTGGATAGTATACAACTAACGCTCCATCTGAAATAGCATTGCCCAATCCTACAAGAGTTTCGCCATACCATGCAGAAATCACTGTATGGGAGTTGGCGAGTGCAGTGAGAAGTTGATCAGGTTTTGCAGCTGAAGACCAGCCACACTCAGTATATAGTTCGAGTACCTGGTTGCGAGGAAGAATCGCATGATCACGCAACTCTACTTCTGCATCACCCATGCTTCACCTTGTAAATCAGAAAATCAGCTTTATTGTATTTTAAAGCGATCGCATGATTATGCTTTGAGTAAAGATTCGCCACCATCAATCCAAACTTCTGTACCAGTGATATGACTAGAAGCATCTGAGGCTAAGAACAATACTAATTGTGCGACTTGTTCTGATGTTCCTGGTTTCCCATCAGTCAGAGGAATTTTACCTTCAGGAAACTCAACGGGTTCTTGAATTTCTTCTAAATCTTGTCTATCTGTATTTTCATCAATATTAGTGGCGATCGCACCAGGACAAATCACATTCACACGGATGCGGTGTTTTGCTAGTTCTAGCGCCACCATTTTTGCAAAAGCAACTTGGGCTGCTTTGGTAGAAGAATAAGCAGTTGCACCTGTATTGCTAAAGGTACGTGTGCCATTAACTGAAGATGTAATAATTACCGAACCGCCTTGCTTCTTCAAATAAGGCACAGCATATTTAACTGTTAAAAATGTTCCTGTCAGATTGACGTTGATAGTTTTATTCCAATCTTCAGGTGTCAATTCTTCTATAGACGCCCAGACACCATTAATTCCAGCGTTGGCAAAAACAATATCCAAACGCCCCCATTTATCAATAATTGCTTGAGTTGCTTGTTGCATTTGTTCTGGATCAGAAATATCAGCAACTAACGGTATTGCTTCACCATAATTATTGTTAATTTCAGCGACAGTTGTTTCTAATTCATCCTTTGTATGCCCTAAAGCTGCAACCTTCGCACCTTCTTTGGCTAATAACTTTGCTGTGGCCTTAGCGATACCAGAACCTGCACCTGTAACCAGCGCTACTTTATTTGTTAGCTGCATAATCTTTTAGCAGAGATTTATTAGTTACTGATTATTAGTTGGTAATTTGATTAACAACTAACCAAGTTTATTCAACCTCTTAGTTATTTAACACAAAAGTATAGTATTATTCATCCCTCTACTGACATGAATTAATTTATTTCTTTTGGTAGAAACTGAATTGATTTTATCTTGATTATCATTTTATTAAAACAACTTAAGCCGTCCAGCCAATAACGATTGATATAGCAATCTTAAGTCATTCATTTATTTTTCATTTCATAGCTTATAAATCAAAACACCTTCTTACGAATCATATTTTTCATTTTTGACATCAAAAGGAAAAACATACATGAAAAACAAAATACTAACAATCAGTTTACTTGCTTGTACTCTAAGTTTAATTACAGCAACTAGTATCAAAGCTGAAACTAATAGCCAGGCTAGCACTACTGGAACTGCTAGTACATATAAAGCAGGGCCTTGGCAACCTGTAGCAAGATTTGATAATCCTCAAGGTTTTGTCAGAGTTCAAATATTAAATAAAACAAAAACACCCTTGCAATATAGTTTGTCCACTGGCGATGCATTAAATGCACAAATTCCTGTCGGAGGAATTGCTACACTTACCACTAATTCTCTTCCTAGTTATGTTTTAATTTATAACCAAAACCAAGCTCCGTTAAAGTATAACGTCACAGCAAAAGGGAATTCAGCGATTGTTACAGTAGAGCAAGCTAGCACAACGACTGGTGCAGGAGATACCACACTTAATTTACAGCAAAGTGGAGGAATTTACGTTTATTAGGGTTTTTGGGTGAGCGCTTAATTGCTCAATTAATATTCATCCAAACTCCAGATATACTATCTGTGTCTATCTTTTGCTTATCACCTTCATTGGTATTTTTAAATAATACTGTAAACGCACCTGCTCCCAAACCATCTTGAGGAAACATGCGATAACAAGGTATTTTAGTTAAATGCGATTGATAGTCTTTTAAATGACTAACTTCTACTGCTTGAAATTGAGGAAACTTTCTTAATAACCATTCACAAACTTCTTCATTTTCTTCTGGTGAATAAGTACAAGTCATATAGGCAAGATAGCCTTGTGGTGAGACAATTTGAGCAGAGTTAGCAATAATGCGTTTTTGTCGATTAGCACTCTTGTTAATAGCACTAGGATGAAAACATCCTGGTGCTTTTTCGCCTTTCGCTAGCAAAGATTGTCCAGTGCAGGGAGCATCGACGATCACCAAATCACTAGATAAAGGTATGCTTTCTGCAAAAATACTAGAATCTCTATTGACAACTATAGATGGACTAATTTGACAACGCTTTAAATTAGAAATTAACATTCCCAGGCGTTTACCAATTACTTCATTACTAATGAGTAAATCTGGTTGCAACAGTTTCCAAGCAAAAATACTTTTACCTCCTGGTGCAGCACACATATCAAAAATAACCTGAATTGGTTGAGTAATTTCTAATAAAATTGAAGCTGCAAATACAGAAGAAAAATCTAAACAATAGAAGTATCCTTCTTCATGTAGTGGATGCTGACCGGGTTTTGTTCCTAAAGATAAACGTTCTATAAAAGATGGTTGCCAACTTATAGATGTTTCTACTATAAAATGTATATTTTCTGGTTTTTCTTGACACCAGAGTATGCATGGTAAAAAAGGTTTGGGTTTAATTAAAGCTTCGACAAAATTTTCTTGATTTTCTAAATCTTTAAATAAATGCTTACTAATTTTTAGTAATAAATTTGATGGTGTTTCCATAAAATTATACTATTAAATTTATAGTTCGTAAAATTACAGAGAAAATTGTCTGATAATAATAATTTATTATCAGCAGATAATTTAAAAATAAAAATATATTGATATTTTCAACCCCCTTTTAAATCAATTTAACTTTTTCTAACAAAACACAGCTAACAGAAATATCTCTGAAAAGCCATAAAGCATATCGAAGAGAATCGAACCATCTCAAGGGTTGGTAAACAGGTACAATCAGTCGAATGAACATTGCAAGCGCATATAGTGCAGGTGGAATAGTAGTTGATTGAACTAAAGAACCTCCTTCAACAATTTCTCCTTTGACAATTTTGAAATCGGGAAAAAGATTGCTCAATTCGTCAATATTTGGTCGGAACATAGTATCTATAGGATCGCGATGGTAGGGATATTCATAAGGAACTGTAACGAAAAGATAGCCACCTTCAGGAATAATAGAGCTAATGATTTCACAAATTTTCTCTCGATTTGTGAGATGTTCTAGTAAATTAGAACACAACACAGATTTAATATTCATTTCTGAAAGTTTATGTAAAAAAACAGGATCACATAAATCTCCTACCAAATCAACGCCTACATCATTTTTCATGTCGGTGTGAATGACAGAGTACTCCTTCTCTCTGGCTGGTTTAAACAATAATTCATCAATCCAAGGTTGTTCTTGTTCTCTAAATTTTTTGTTTGAACTACCAATATTTAGCATAGGGAATATACTGTTTGGATCTAGAGAATAAATAATATTTGACAGCCATCTGGCTTCTTCTCTGAACATAATAATTGGAAATGGGTGTGGGGGTGTGTTTAATGGTTTAGGGGTGTGTTAGGCGCATTTTTTGATCTAAATTTTTTACGAAAAACATGATAAAAGTGCCTAATGCACCATGTTATCGGCGGTGCGTAATAGCAAAGCCGTAACACAACGGCAATAAAGCAGGAGGAACATCCACGCCGCTTTTTGCCTCTCCCTACTTGAGGTTTACTAAATCACAATATTTTTTAGGGATGCAAAGCTTTGCACCCCTAACTGGTAATTATTTGGTTGAAAATTGCTGTAAATTTAAAATTTATAAACAACTAATCTTCATGACGATGCTGCCATGCTACACCAAAAGCTGCCGTTGCTCCAGCAACTAATCCAGTACCCATTCCTTCTATAGTTTTAGTAATTGGGTCTTTGGTTAAACACTCACTGGTAACTGTATTTGCTTGTAAACAAGAATTGCTTTCGGCCCAGCTAGTGGTACCTCCTAAAATTACACCAGCTACACTACAGGAAACAACGAGCAGTAAAAGGCGCTTGGTTTTTCTATCCATAGATAGTTGTTAGAAATTAAATAAGTTGCAAAGATTCCTCAACTACTTTACACAACACTAGCCTACATCGGCAAATTTAAATCTAGGTGGGTGTTCAGCTCCTCGACTTTTTTAAAAAGTCGGGGAGCTGTCCCCTCGCAATCCCTCAAAATACTCAAAATTAATGGGACAGACCACTAGTAGTCTGACAACCGAAAATTGCTGAGTGTAGATTCGACGCGGAGAAAGTCTACCCAGCAAAGTTAACTTGCCAGACCATTAGTTAAATTAATCGTAACTGATGCTCTTTATTATCTGATGTCACCTGATTAATTTGATTGCTGTTTTCCTCTACAGGAATGGATTCTACCCAGTTTTCTTCGTCTACAGCTAGTAATTTATGAGCTGCTTCCAGCATTGATGTTGCTATATCTTTTAAATCTTGGCGGTTGTTGAGATAGGTTTTTAGTGCTTCTATAGGATCAATGCTATTACTAGCGCTTAATTCGGGAACGCGAGGTCTAGCTAACTGACTCACTAATTCTGGTTGGATGGTGTAGGTATGAGCTGGAGTTAATAGTTGGTGGAGTGCGGCGTTATCAATTAAATCTAACTGTTCAGAACGAAGTTTGTAAATTAATCTGATCACTGCATCGTCAATATTATACTTGGCGATCGCCTTCATAATAGCCGCTTGTGGATCTTCTGCCTTTGAAACATCCACCTCAATTGTGTGGAAAACCCTTGCAGGTAAAGGATAAAATTCCCATTTAGCGCTACCCCGTTCTAACTCAACCATTACATAGCCTTTTTCTTCCTTCTCTTCACTAAAGTCCACCCGTTCAATACTTCCTGGATAAATCACTGGTGGGTTATTGGATTTATTCAAGCTCTGGTGACGATGGACATGTCCTAAAGCTACATAATCAAAACAGGGCCGCACCAACATTGATAAGGGAATTGTAAAACCTTTACCAACTGCCAAAAAACGTTCAGCCCCCAAACTAGCATTATCAGCCATCAAGTGACCCAAAAGAATTGTTGGTACATTGGGATCAAGACGACGAATTTCTGCTTCTAAAACAACTTGCAAACGTTCAACAAGTAGTTGATGTACTTCGCTTAAAGATAAACCTTCAGTTTCTTGGCGAGTCATCAACGTAGAACGGGTCAACCAAGGTAGGGTAATAACTTGTACAAGACCATTATGGGTTTGAATACGGTGAGTTAGCAATGTATCACCAACGACAATTCCCGGCACACCTAAAGTGCGGTAAATACATAAACTTGCTCCCCCCTGACCTTGGGAATGCTGATCATGGTTCCCTACTAATAACACTGTGGGAATTTGAGCATCTACAAGACGACGAAACTGACCAGCAAAAGCTTCCTGAACATAAGGTGGTGGTGTTGAATCAGGGAAAGCATCACCACCGAAAATGACCAAATCCACAGGTTCCATTAGGGCTTGGTCAATACAATGAGATAGAGTCTTGACAAAATCCTCCAACCGCGTATTGAGACCTGTATCAGGATTAATACGTCCGTGGGAGAAACCGCTTCCCATGTGGATATCTGAAAGATGGAGGATTTTAATCATATTTGTCCTTGGTCAATGGTCATTTGTCCTTTGTTTTATAGTCTAATTACAAATGACTATTGTACAGACGCGTAGACGCTCGTAAGAGCGGCTTCAAGGTAAGAGTATAATCGCGTCTACTAATGACAAATGACAAATAATTAAATATGAATCCCACACTCAGTCTTACCAAAACCACGCCAGCGTCCAGCGCGTTCGTCTTCACCATCTGCGACTGGGGTTGTGATGGGTTCATCGCCAATACTGGGATAACCTTTGTCATGCAGAGGATTATAAATTATTCCATGTTCAGCGACGTAACCCCAAGTTTTTTTACGTGTCCAATTTGCTAGAGGATTGATTTTCATCCGGCCATTGCCGTCAATTTCAAATATAGGCATATTAGCACGGGTTGCAGCCTGGTCACGGCGGCGTCCGGTAATCCAAGCAACAGTATTCAGTTCTGCTAGACCCCGTTGCAAAGGTTCTATTTTGGTGAGGTGGTGGAATTGAGCAATATCTTTATCCCAGAGTTCATCACCATATTTGGCTACAAAAGCTTCACGGGTATCTACATCAGGGATTTTGTAAACTTTCAGATCCAAGTCGTAAACTTGTTTGGCTTTTTCGACCAATTCCAAAGATTCGCGGAAATGAAACAGGGTGTCGAGAAATATCACAGGTGCTGGATGCTTGAGTTCACGGTACAGAATATCCGTGATCAGCATGTCATCAACATTAAAAGCACTCGTTTGTACCAGTCCTGTGGGAACATTCTCAACAGACCATGCCAAGATTTCGCTTGGATGAGCGTTCTCATACTTCTGATTCAATTGTTCCAAGTCTAAATCGGCGATTTGGTTCCTAGATACTGTGGAAATGGTCATGGTTATTTTTTAGTCAAACAGTTCCGTAGCTTTCTTAATAATGATTTTACACTAAAAAAGACACGTATATTGGTCGGATATCAGGTAATTATTCTGCCTGGGTTTGAGGGACGAAGATGACTAATGACTCAGGAGTTAGTCATTACCTTTAACTTTACTAAGATAAGTAACGCTATTTTAAGTTTTACCATGTTTTGATGGATAAATATACTGGTTTTGATACTGTTAATAGAATCCTTAAAAATCAGGGATCATACAAAATGAACGATTCAAAAACTCCAAATCAACTAAATCAGTCTTTGGTTATGGGAGCATTAGTGGTTTTGACTAGTGCCAGTGTGATTACTTTGATGAGTTTGTTTTAAGACAAAGATTAAAATTTTAGCAAAATAACTTTACATAGCCCCGCTTAGTTACAAGCGGGGTTATTGCATTATTCATACTTTTGTGTCTAGAACTGGAGTAAAAGCTCAACATCAGAGAAATCCAGTACTAATTTTTATCTTTCTCAGATGCCTTATTTGATCGAAGTGTGGGTTGTTTGTTAGCAATGAGATAAGAAAATTGCTTGATATTCGGTAGTTGCGAGATACCAGAACTAGGTTGTTGATAACGCAAACTCAGCGCACATAGTTTACACATAATTGCTGGAATACCTCACCACAGCTACAAACTATTTTTTTTGACGATGTAGTAGTTATTGTGTAAATCATGATCGAGGCGTTTCACTTCAATATTTGTAAAGCCTGCTTCCTGTAGCATTTCGAGTGGGCTTCAGTTCTGGCTGTGGCGATCGCTTCACTGGAAAAGTCATAGCCTGTAAACCGGCTTTGGGGAAATGTTTGTGCCAGCATACTCATAGCCTGACCACTTCCACAACCAATATCTAGTACATCAATTCCTGCTTGCAATGCTTCTACCAAACCTGGCACAAGAGGAAGAATATGATCAAGTAAAGCCCCTACCACTGTTTGATCACTTTCTTCTGCCATTACTTGGGCCAATTTTTCATGATTTTGCGTAAGTCCTAGAATAAACAAAAAACTCAGGTTCAGCAGGGGAACTATTTTGATTGCCCATAACTTTGTTCAGATACTACTTGGTGTACACATTCTCTGCTCAAGATTTGTTCAGATTTTTATATAACTTAGTTTATTTTTAATAATTGCTTAATCTTATTAATTAATATAATGACTACCATGAGAGAATGTTAGTCATAAAGTTTTGTAACTTGGGTAACATTTTGCATGAAAGTAAATACTCTAAAATTAAGTATTGGTAAAAAAATATGCCTAATGTAATCTAGCCAAAGAAGGAGTAAAACTCAGACTTTTCCTATAAAGTTACATCTCTAGATAATGTTGGATAGTTAGTAATTAAATTACATTAGATATAGGTAATCGATATATCCGTGATTAAAAATCGATAACTGCAAAATAAAGCTCTTAAGGTTTTTTTTGTTATTTTGTATTTAGCTAAACAGTTCTTAACGGCTGATTAGGCGTCAATATAAATAGAGAAAGCAATAAATCATCCATGAGATGGAGGGGTAAATATTATGCTTGGAACTAGCAATAGAAATATTATTTTCTCGGTTTTTGTTAATCATAGTGTTGAAAATAATCAATCAGAAATTAAACATCAATTGAACAGAAGTCAATCTGATTTCCTACAACCATTACGTGAATGGCTCGATTCATTTGATATTCAGAATCAGAAATTGGCAAAATTTATTGCAAAATTGATCCCCGCCCAGTGTCCTTTTGAAAGAGATATTATTTTATTTGGTCGCAAGATAGCCCATATTCCGCCCATGTGTAAGTTAAACCCACTCTATGACCAATTTGTAGGGTTGCGTTTTCGGGCTTTGTGTTATTTGGTAGATCAATGTGGAGAAGATATTCAATACTACTGTTGAAAGCATTCAAGCATAGAAAGCATTCAACAAATGGTTAGTGCTTAGGGGTTAGTAGTTAATGGTTAGTGGTTAGAATAACAAACAACCAACAACCAACAATCAAAATGTTATTGCATCTGAGAACTTGGCAAGAAGTCGAAGCATACTTACAACAATCTCAGGGTATTATTCTCCCGATTGGTTCTACAGAACAACATGGGCCGACAGGATTAATTGGTACAGATGCGATTTGTGCAGAAGCGATCGCTCGTAGTGTCGGTGACGCAACCCAAGCCATAGTTGCACCTACAATTAATGTAGGCATGGCACTGCATCATACAGCTTTTCCCGGTACAATCAGTTTGCGTCCCAGCACAATGATTTTAGTTGTGCGAGATTACATCACCTGTTTAGCGAAAGCAGGTTTTAGCAAGTTCTACTTTATCAACGGACATGGCGGCAATATCGCCACCCTCAAAGCAGCCTTTTCAGAAACTTATGCACATTTAGAAGATTTGCACATTCCCAATGCTCAAAATGTGCAATGTCAAGTCGCTAACTGGTTTATGTGCAGTTCGGTATTTAAGTTAGCCAAAGAATTATATGGGGATCAAGAAGGTTCTCATGCAACGCCAAGTGAAGTGGCTGTAACTCAATTTGTTTATCCAGAAGCGATTAAGCAAGCACCCCTTTCTCCAGAAGTTGAGAAAGGACACAGAATTTATGGTGCAAAAGATTTTCGTCAGCATTACCCAGATGGTAGGATGGGATCAAATCCAGCCTTAGCAACACCAGAACACGGCCAGCAGTTTTATGAGTTAGCAGTAAAAGAACTGAGTCATGATTATTTGAAGTTTTTGAACACATAATAATAATGATTGAGCCGGAGAGATTAACTCAGTTCACCTCAGACCTCTTAGCTCGTGGTTTACTCTATGCGATCGCGAACTATAGGATTCATTCGCCAGTTCCTCTAGAAGCCATAGAGAATTGGAAATTTTGGACTCAGCCAAGAGCATCTTTAATTGAGTGGTTGGCGAGAAATTATCCTCCAGAATCAACAAGAAAAGCATATCTGGATTTTATGCTTCAATCTGAGCATTCAAGCGGGATTGAAGCTCACTATGATATATCAAACGACTTCTATGCTTTATTTCTCGATACTAAATACAGATTTTACAGCTGCGCTGACTTTTTAAGCGATCGCCAAACCTTGGAAGAAGCGCAAGCAAACAAAGCTGCGTATCTCATGAGACTGTTAAACTTGCATGGAAACGAGAGGATTTTGGATCTCGGATGCGGCTGGGGCGCCATGCTGAGATATCTTCAGGATACAGGACATTCCGGTGAGTTAACTGGCTTCACTTTATCCAGAGAGCAATTAGCCTATGCTCAAACACAATTAAGTCTGAATGTCTCTTTAACTAACTTTATTACTGCTCCTTTTCAGCAAGCATCTTATGATCGTATTCTCTCAATCGGATCTCTAGAGCATGTCAGACCTCAAGAAATAGAGAAAGTTTACAAAAAAATATACGACGCTCTAGTTCCCGGAGGACTCGCAGTACATCAGTTCTTTTCCCTAGAGCGTGAACCATATCCCGCTTCGATGGTAATGGTACAGCTATTTTTCCCAGGTTCTCTTTTGGTAATGCACTCTATTCATATTGAAGCTGCTAAGAGAGTCGGTTTTAAAATTACCCATGACTCAGTTCACGATTACAAACCAACTTTGCGAGCATGGTATGAAAGGTTGACACAAAACCAACACAGAGCATTAGAGTTAGTCGATCTGGAAACTTATAATCGCTACATGACTTTTTTTCCGATTTCCTGGTTATTTTTTCAACAACAAGAAGCAGCACTCCACAGACTAGTAATGGAAAAGCCAACTAGTTAAATTGATCGATAACCATCGTGTTGTATCTTGGTGTCTTGGTACGCCAGGTGCTACAACGGGACGCCAGTCGCTACAACGGAGGGAACCTCCGCAACGCGCTGGCTCGGAAACCCCCGCAACGCACTGGCTCGTCTTGGTGTTTCAAAAGTCGATTTTTTAACCACTATAGACGCGCTAGCGGCTACTTGCAGAAGTCGCTACGCGCCTACCCGGAGGGTAGACACTAAGACACGAAGGTGAAATAACCATTGAGGTGTTTCTGATTCATGAGTCATCCAAAATATCAGCGCAAACAGTTTAAATACTTACTGATACTCGGCATTATTTGGCTATTGGGTGCAGTGTGCGATCGCATCTGGTTTAGTTTAGACAATTCTGTTCCAGCTTGGGATCAAGCAGATTATTTAACTGGTACTTTGATCTATTGGCAAGCATTGCAGCATCCCCAATGGTGGGATAGCCAGTGGTGGCAAAATTTTTGGATGTTATCGTCTAAAATCCCCCCCTTAACTTACATCATTGGGGCTATTGTCCAAAATATTTTTGGCACTGGACCAGATCAAGCTGCATTGATGATGCTGTTTTTCAGTGCTATTTTGTTAGGCTCAGTCTATGGATTAGGTGCAATCTTATTTAGCGAAGTTGTGGGTTTGTGGGCTGCTGCGATTTGTCAAGTCATACCTGCTCTTTATGTCTTACGCTTAGATTTTCTCCTCGATTATCCCCTCGCAGCTGTTGTCACCCTCAGTTTTTTTTGTCTCACTGTTTGGAAAGTCAAAGTTGAAGACGCGGAGAATAACAGACGCGGTGACGCGGAGATCAAAGCTTTCCCCACATCCTCTTCATTCCCCGTGTCCCCGCGTCAGAACCTCCCCGTGTCTCCCACTCCCCGACACCTCCCACACTCTCTTCTATTGGCAGCAGCTTTTGGATTATCCTTGGGTTTGGCATTAATGGTGAAGCAGACAGCGTTATTTTTTCTGCTGACACCAATAGTATGGATAGGATTCGGCGCTTTTCGTCAACGGCGTTGGAAACAGTTGGCGCAATTAGTTGGTGCTTTATGTTTGTCAGTATTAGTGTTGAGTCCTTGGTATCGCACCAATTGGTTACTGATTATTACATCTGGCAAACGAGCAACGATAGATTCTGCTATTGCTGAAGGTGATGCACCCCTGAATACACTGCAAGCTTGGACTTACTATTGGCAACAATTGCCAGAACAGGTTTCGTTACCGTTATTAGTTATACCGATATTTGCGTTGCTACTGTATTGGGGACGCTCAGTGGAAGACAGGGAGAGCAGAAAAGCCAATGCATCAGAGCTTTTTCGTAACAACACATCCCCTTTACCTTCACTTAAATGGCTAGCAATATTTTTAATAGGTGCTTACTTACTTTCATCTTTGAACCCAAACAAAGATCCGCGATACGCATTACCTTATTTACCTGTATTATCAGTATTTTTAGCATATGGATTAACTCGCTTTCGCAGTCTCTGGGGACGGCGTATTCGTTGGGGTACTTTTAGTTTGGCTGTGCTTTTAATGTTGTTTAATTTGTTCCCCATTGGCAATTTTGCTAGTGATTGGATGAAATTAGCTTTAAGTCCTAATGCCCAGCATTACCCTAATATGAAAGAGGAGTTACCTCATCGCCAGATCATTGCCCAGATCATCACTACAGAACCATATTTGCGTTCCACCTTGGGAGTATTGCCATCAACCAAAAAAATCAACCAGTATAATTTGAATTACTATGGGAGATTGGCAAATTCTCAAGTTTATGGACGACAGGTAGGAAGCAAAAAGAAATTTGTCAAACAAGATGCGCGATCGCTTGCATGGTTCCTTACCACAACTGGTAAACAAGGTTCAGTTCCCAAAACCCAAGCTCTCATGGTTAAAACTGTAGAGCAAGATGGTAACTTCCAACTTCACAAATCTTGGGTTGACGGTGGCGGTACTATAAATCTTTATCATCAAAAAACACCACCAATAGAAGTCAAAGCAATTTCCCAAAACCAACCGCAAGCGAAGATTGCTTTGTTACAAGTCACAGTACCAGAAAAAACACCGCCAGGAATACCAGTACCTGTAAGTTATCAGTGGAATGGTGCTTGGGAAGAACTACAAAATGGGATAGTATTACTTACTTGGAAAAACCTCACTTCCCAAACTTCTCTAGGAGGAGAAAGATTATGGACACATGATCACGGTATTGGTATGGGAAATTTATACGCGGGTGCAAATAAACCCCAAGGTACATTCCAAGTCACAGAAAAGACAGCAATGTTACCACCTGCTGAGATTGCACCGGGAGATTATACTTTAGAGGCTACTTACCTCAACCGAATTTCCGGAGAAACTTACACAATTCCTGTGCCAAAAGTGACTCTGAAAATTGCTCAACAAGCCGCTCCTGCAACTGCACCAGAACTCGATTTAATTACACAATTGCAGAGATTAGCAGCAACTTTACCTCAAGGTACAAACGCATTGGAGCAATTATTTGCAGAGATTGGACGTATCAATCAATACGATCCCATCCAAGATTATTTGGAACAGGCGCGATTAAGTTTGCAATATCGATTGCAGCACGTTTCGCAAAACCGCGATTGGGCTTATGCTTTGGCTTTAGCAAATGTGTTGCAAAAAAGAGTCAATGGTGCAACAGCAGCTTTAGAAAAAGTCACTCAGCTAGACTCGGAAAATCCTTATGCTTGGGCATATTTAGCATTTGTCCAACTATATAATTGGCAGCCTCGTGCAGCTGAAAAATCTCTGCAACCAAGTTTGGCTAAAAACCCTGACGTGAAAGAGATTCAAGCTTTGAATGGAGTTGCTGCGCTCATGCAAGGAAAGGTAATTTCAGCATGGCAGATTTTTCAAAAGTTAAGAACATAGTGGGATTGGATTTATACCAATTTGAAACAAGTAGAGACGCGATAAATCGCGTCTTGAACTTTCTCCATCCATAGAGAACATCAAAGCGTTTGTTCAAAACGTTTCAACGTTGCTTATTAACGTCAACCCATTCACAACATATGGGAACCCATTGACCACAAACGTGAAAGCGATGCTGCAAAGCAGCCGCTACGCGATCGCAAATAACGATTAAATTTATCGCAGTTCTTAATTGAGTGGACTCTTATAAAAGCCACTTAGATCAAGAGTTTTCGTCCCCGTGAGGGGTGAAGGTAGTCTACGACTCATGCTTCTCCGCTGAATCCACAAAAAGTTACAAAACAAAGTTTCCGTCCCCGTGAGGGGTGAAGGTAGTCTACGACGCAAATGGCGTTCGCGCAAATAAACGGAAGCCCAAATACAGTTTCCGTCCCCGTGAGGGGTGAAGTAGTCTACGACGGCGGTGGTCATCTGGGGGTGGGCTTTGCTGCAAGACTGTTTCCGTCCCCGTGAGGGGTGAAGGTAGTCTACGACTCAACGCATCACAAGCAAACTTTGCTGGTGCGGATCTGAGTTTCCGTCCCCGTGAGGGGTGAAGGTAGTCTACGACTTTAGAAGTTTCTCAAAACCTGGATGAAGAGGTAAAGGCGTTAAGTTTCCGTCCCCGTGAGGGGTGAAGGTAGTCTACGACTAAAGACAATGTCTTTAGCTCCAAATTAGAGAAAGGTTTGGTTTCCGTCCCCGTGAGGGGTGAAGGTAGTCTACGACCGTGGTGGAATCGGAACCTTGTTTGTTAACATACAAGGTGTTTCCGTCCCCGTGAGGGGTGAAGGTAGTCTACGACGCTGGTGTTGATAATAAGAGTGCCACCGTTGATTGTTTCCGTCCCCGTGAGGGGTGAAGGTAGTCTACGACGGCTTCATACTACTTATATGAAGTATATGGTTATCAGCGTTTCCGTCCCCGTGAGGGGTGAAGGTAGTCTACGACTGACGGTAGAGTGATTTCTTTGGAACGTCCAACTCCTCGTTTCCGTCCCCGTGAGGGGTGAAGGTAGTCTACGACCCTACCCTATGGAAACACTTACCATATTTAGCTTTCAAGGTGCAGTTGCGCCAATGTACGTAAGCAGTGATGTAACCTAATTGTACAGTACACATTACAGAAAACATTTAGCGCCAAAAATTACTTTCAGCTTTCATATTACAGCAAAACACCAACGATTAAAACTAAAAAAACTGACTTTTCTTTTATTTACAAAGCTTGAATTATCTATGCTTCTGAATCCTCACTGCGTCATTTTCACGCTCTGCTTTACAATTGGTTACATTCGTGAAAAAGTAGATATTCAGACAGTTTCAGCCTTCATATCCCCGTTGATTTCCAAACTCTAGTCTTTACAAAACTTAATTCCAGCAAACATCGTCCCAAACTCCGAGCTTGTTCTAAAATAATTTGACTCATACTCAGGTGACAGTTTTGTGGTGGATACAAAACAGTATTGCGGAATTGTGTTTCCAATTCTGCCAGGAATAGCTTTTTCGCCACATCACCAACCCACACACGTAATCTAAACACCAGAGTCATATCAGGTTCGCTTGATTACTTATAATTCCCAAAGAACCCCACCCCGGTTTTGTCTAACGCCAAAACCCCCTCCCCGCAAGCGGGGAGGGGATTAAGGGGTGGGGTGCAATGACTGTGGGAAGTATAACTAATTATCCAAACTTGATATCATCCGATTTTAGATTTTGGATGCGTGGATTTGCTCCACAGATAAATTTGTTTGCTCTGTACCATCAAGGAATAATTGGTCAAAAGTACTATGTTTTTGTTTTATGCCCAATCCCCAATCCCCGATCCCTAATATGTCTTCTAAGCGAATCTTATTTATCAGTAACGGCCATGGAGAGGACAACCACACCTCTCATGTGATTCAAACCCTGCGTCAATTGTGTCCTTCTGTTGAAATGGCAGCAATGCCAATTGTGGGGGAAGGAAAAGCTTATGGCAACTTGAACATCCCGATTATTGGGCCGACGCAAAAAATGCCCTCCGGGGGATTCTTTTATATGAGGCGTCTGTATTTGCTCAAAGATTTTCAATCGGGATTAATTGGGTTAACGTGGCGACAGTTACAAGCGGTTTTGCAGTATGCTCCCGACTGCGATTTGATTATGGCTACTGGGGATTTTATCTCCCAGACATTTGCTTATTTAACGAAGCGTCCCTTTGTCTCTTTTATTTCTTGTCTTTCGGCGCTTTACGAAGGGAAATTGCGTTTAAATCCGCTTCTGTGGCACGATCTTAATTCTTCTCGATGCTTGACAGTTTTCACCAGAGATGCATATACAGCTAGTGATCTGCAACGGCAAGGTATAACTAAAGCCAAGTTTGGTGGTATTCCTGCTTTAGATCGGCTCGTTCCCACTGGCAAAAACTTGGATCTGAAACCAAATGTTCCGGCGATCGCTCTGTTACCAGGATCTCGAATGCCTGAAGCAGCGCGAAATTTCCGTTTACAGTTGCAACTGGTGTTAGAAATTGCCCAAGTGGCGTCTGGACAAGCAGTACAGTTTTATGCAGCCTTAGTACCAGATTTGATGCAGGAACTAGATGACATTGCCAAAAGTCAAGGTTGGCAGCACGAGCAAGGCATACTTACTTACTCTTCTGCGGGAGGTTCTCCCGTGGAAGTTAGATGTTACTCAGATGCCTTCAGTGACATTGTATGTTACTCTACCCTCGTGATTGGGATGGCAGGATTAGCAGTAGATTTAGCAGTGGCGATCGGCAAACCTGTGATCCAAATTCCCGGAGAAGGGCCGCAATTTACCTATCAATTTGCAGAAGCACAAACGCGACTGTTGGGTATAAATGCCCAAACTATCGGGACAAAACCCGCAACCCCTGAGATTCTCAAGCAAGCGGCTCGACGATCAGTCGAAACTTTGCAAGATGCGGACTACCTCGCCAAGTGCAAAGAAAATGGCCCTCAGCGATTTGGCCCACCTGGTGCATCTGATAGAATTGCCCGCTTTCTGCTAACTCATCTGGGGGAAAATTAGTAGACATTGCTGCTGAAACTGGTGATTCTCAATAAACGCAGGGATTGGTAGGGTGCGTTATGGACGGAACGTCCTAACGCACCGAAAACCATCGGATGATGCGTTGCGCTGCGCGACAACACACCCTACAAAACTGTTCCCCTTTCCCCTTTCCCCAAATGAATTTAATTTTGTGCAACTACTTATGAAAGTCCGCTCTAGTTACTGGCAATTGTTACCTTATCTGTGGCCCGAATGGCCTTTGTTAGTTCGGGGATTAGTTTGTATTTTAGGATTTGTGTTATTTACCTTAGCACTGCCCTACCTAGCAGGTCAGATCGCTTTTTTTGTTGGTCAAGGAAATGTTAACCAGATTGCGTACTGGCTCGGACTAGCCACTTTAGTATTTTTGGTGCGAGGGCTTTGTCAATACGGGCAGAATATTTTTATGATCGCTGCTGCTCTCAACATGGTTTTAAACTTGCGTAAGCGAGTCTACGCTCATCTGCACAAACTGGGATTGGATTTCTTTGAAACTACACAGACGGGCGACCTTACTTATCGCCTGACTGAAGATATTGACCGAATAGGCGAGATTGTTGACAAGCTATCTCATCAGTTTCTTTCCAATTTCTTGCAGTTAATAGCTATTCCCGCTTACATGCTCTACCTGAATTGGAGGTTGACTCTCGCAGGTTTGATTTTGGCTCCTTTGATGGCTTGGTTAATCGGACTATTTGGTCAACGGTTACTTGTTCTATCTCGTCAAAGTCAAAATCATGTTTCTAATCTGTCTGCACTCCTAACTGAAGTATTTAGCGGTATTCGGATTGTGCAGGCTTTTGCAGCCCAAGGGTATGAAATCAAGCGGTTTAACCAAGAAGCAGAACAGAATCGTCAGGCTAGGTATCGCGCTCAACAACTCAAATCGATTCAGTTTCCGGTGGTAGGTTTTTTGGAAGCAGTTAGTATTATGCTGCTGTTTTTATTGGGAGGATGGCAAATTTCTCAAGGAAACCTAACTTCTCAAGGGTTTATTAGCTTCTTGACTGCTGTGGCTTTACTCATCCAGCCCATCGACCTGATGATTAGCAATTACAACGAGTACAAACAGACTGAAGCTTCCGTCGAACGCATCTTTGAACTAATGGCGAGAAAGCCTAGTATCAGCGAAAAACCAGATGCAAAAGAACTGCCACGAGTTGTGGGTAAGGTAGAGTATTGTCATGTCAGTTTTGCCTACGATCCAACTCAGCCAGTTCTCAAGGATCTGGGTTTACGTGCTTCTCCTGGCGATGTGATCGCCTTGGTTGGTTCTTCTGGAGCCGGAAAATCGACGTTAATTAATCTGTTACTTCGCTTTTACGATCCTCAGTCAGGTCAAATTTTGATTGACGGTATTGATCTGCGTGATGTGAAATTGAATAGCCTCCGGCGTCAAATTGGCATTGTACCTCAAGAAATTACCTTGTTTTCAGGAACGATCGCCCAAAATATTGGTTATGGTCAAGAGGAGTTAGATTTAAAAGCAATTCAGGAAGCTGCAAAAATTGCTAATGCCCACTCTTTTATCACCCAATTTCCTCAAGGCTATCATACCTGGGTAGGCGAGCGTGGCGTGAACCTATCAGGAGGACAGCGCCAAAGATTAGCGATCGCCAGAGCAATAGTTCACAATCCGCGAATTCTCATCCTGGATGAGGCTACCTCCGCTCTAGATTCAGAATCAGAAGCACTAGTTCAAGAAGCGCTAGAGCGAGTCATGCACAACCGTACTGTGTTTATTATTGCCCATCGCCTCAGCAGCGTTCGTCGCGCGGACTCGATTCTCGTTCTAGAACAGGGACAAGTAGTTGAATCTGGTACTCATGCCTCTCTATTATCTAAGGAAGGCAGATATGCTCGTTTTTACGCTCAACAATTTTATTCTACTCAGGAGTAAGCTGGGGACACGGGGACACGGGGGACAAGGAGGAAAATAACTAATGACAAATGACCAATGACCAATGACCAATGACAAATGACCAACTTACCCAAAATATTGCATCAGTATTGATTCAATTTGAACAATACCAATTGGCTTGAACAGACATGCATTAGCACCAGCTTGGAGGGCGCGATCGCGTAATGCATCTGGGGTATTTTTGGTACAACAGCAATCTGCGTTTGGCTGATCATTGTTTGTGGCGATCGTATTTGATGTGAGAGTAACCACAATTAAATCTTCCAAATCTGGGTTTTGTCGTACTGTACTCAACAAATCCCAGCCGTTGATGTCTCCTGCTAATTCCAAATCCAAAAAAACTAAATCAGGCTTTTGGTTTTGCACTCGCTCCCAAAAATCACTGCTATTGCAGATGCACTCTACATGGTAGCCAATTGCTTGAAGATAATCTCGCAGCAAGATAGCAGTTTGTTCTTCATTTTGCACCAACAAAATCTTTTTTGTAAGATAACAGACGCGATTAATCGCGTCTGTACAAGGGTTATCCTCCTTGCATTTAAGTTCGTATGAGTTCCTATCAGATGAAGAATAGTTAACGGCATTTGCTACTTGTTTGGCAGTAAGCCTATGTGTTTTTACTGAGTTTGACTGTTCAACAGACTGCTCATTGTCAACACCGAATATCTCCCTAGAAAGCTGGTTTCCTTCTTCTTGTGAAGGGGCTTGATCTGGCATAAACAATGTAAATTGGCTGCCTTTTCCTAGCACAGATTCTACTGTGACATCACCACCATGTAAACGTGCTAACTTGCGTGTTAAGGCCAAACCTAAACCTGTCCCTTCATACTGACGATTGAGGCGACTATCAAGTTGTTTGAAGGGTTCAAACAAGAATTTAAACTGACTCGAATCAATCCCAATACCTGTGTCTGATACTGTAAAAATTAGACCCTGCGCTACTTTTTTTACTTCTAAACAAACCTTACCTGCTGCGGTGAATTTAATCGCATTAGTCAACAGATTGAGTAGCATTTGCTTGACTCGCCGCTCATCACCAATACAAAATTCTGCTTGTTGATCAATTTTGGTGATTAGTTGTAAATTTTTTTCTTCGGCGCGATCGCGGACTGTAGATATTACATAGTCACACAAATCTTGTATTAACAATTGAGATAAAAATAGTTCCTCTTTACCTGCTTCTACTTTTGACAAATCGAGGATATCGTTGATCAGCGCCAGTAGATGTTCGCCACTGCTATGAATACAATTGACATACTGTTTTTGCTTATCGTTGAGAGTCCCCACCATTTCTTGTTGCAGCAACTGAGACAACCCCATAATTGCATTTAGAGGTGTTCGTAATTCGTGACTCATGGTTGCTAAAAATTCACTTTTGGCGCGGCTTCCAGCTTCTGCTGCTTCTTTACTTTCACAGAGTTCTAATTCTGTGTGTTTGCGTTCGGTAATGTCCTCGATCATGGCGAGGAAATACTCTGGTTCACCATTTTGACTCAAAATTAAGGAAATACTTACCAAAGTCCAAACAAATTGACCATTCTTATGTAAAAAGCGTCTTTCCAGCTCTAGGCGATCGCAATTTCCCGAAGTCAGTTGTTTATAGAGTTCTAAATCTCCCTCTGACTTGAAAATATAATCTGTAAGACGCTTACCAAATAAATCTTCTCGACTGTAGCCCAGTATCTGACACAATGCCGGATTGATATCCACAATCCGCGCTTTCATATCTACTAATCCAATTCCCACCGAGGAGCGTTCAAAAATTGCCCGAAATTCTGCCTCACTCTGTTGTAGCGCTTCCTGTGCGGCTTTACGTTCGCTAGCTTCGATCGCCAAAGTGACAAAATCAGCGATCGAACCTGCAAAGTTTTCTTCTTCTAATGTCCACTGACGAATCCGGCCAATGTGTTCGTGACATACCACTCCCACCAAATGACCTCCTAACCAAATCGGTGCATTCAACAAAGATGCAATACCAAATGCAGACAAATATGGCTCTGATAATTCTTGCGTTCTATTATCATTGCAAGCGTCATGCGCTGCTATACTGCGTTGTTCTTCCAAAGCCTGAAAGTATGCAGGGAAATTTGCTTTTAAAAGCGACATTCCACTACTATGAAGTTGAGTTATTGTGTCATATAAATCGACACATTCAACTTTGGAATGGTCAATATTATATAACCAGACACTGACTCGCTCTACTTCTATTGTTTGGGCAGCTGCTTCTGTGATTTCCCTTAATGCTGCCTTGAGATTTCCTTGTTGTAAACTCTTACTTTTAGCTAGTTGGACTAATGTTTTACTTTGTTTTCGCAAACAATTTTCTCTTTTTTGGAGTGCTTCTTCCACCTGTCTATGTTCGGTAATCTCTCCGATTGGCAGTAACCGCATTTTTTGTCCCTGATTAGGAATGAGATTGTCTTGCATTTTGGCTGGGAAAGAAAAGCTTTTGTTTTTTAATACAATTAACTCAAATAATTTTTCAGATGGGAATAATAAAATTTATAATTAAATATTGAAATTTTCATATTACTAGTTTAAAATACTTTTTATGTAATGTTTCCGTGATATCACAGTTTAACTAATTCCGCGAGATTCTTTACTTGTGTTGCGCTAGAGATGGGTAGCTGTTTAATTCCCTACTTTATTGATTCCATCCTACGGAAATGATTAGTCGAAAACAGATAATTTTCAGTTGTAGCATATCTCAAACCCAACCATCCCTAAGTATTTATACTTAGGCTAGCTAGTAAACTAGCTAATTCTCTCAGCTTATGTGATACGGCTGGCAGATCAAGATTTGTATACAGTGCTGAAAATGATGGAGTACTAGCGGCTTCGCAGCAAACAAAATATCAAAGAAACGTGTAATAACCCCGCAGCATCAAAAAATCATTGTAAGTCCAAACAGCATTGAAGGCGGAATTATAGTCTGCTAGCTGGTAAAAATGATAGAAAATTTATAATTACTCAACCCCTTGACCAGAGGTAGGTTTGTAGTAAGCACTTTAGTGCTTGAATATTTGAGCAATTTTGAGGGTTAAAGCTCTCACTAGGAACTTTGCATCTATTGCTTTTCTTCAGCACGACGCACGAAGGATAACAAATCTTCTAAGATAGCTTCGTGGTAATGCTCTTGTGGATAATGCCCAACATTATTTAATTTGACTAATTCTCCATTGGGTACAGATTTAGCAAAGTTTTCTGCCATATCTACACTTAACCAAGGATCAATAACCCCCCATTGGATTAATATTGGTTGTTGCCAATCTTTAAAACCAGTTTCGATTTCAGACATGGCTTTTGCAAGTTGTAAATTGCGAATTGTTGAGAGAAGGGCGCGTCCTGCTGCTGATGTTTTCAAGAATGGTTTACGGTAAACATCTAAATCTTTGTCTGCAATCACGTAACGACTACCACCTTCTAAAGTTCTGTCTACTAAAAGGGGGTCTTGGGTCATCATGTCACCAGCAAAAGGTAGACCCATTTGTTGAATTTTCCAAGGTAATTTGGCAGTGCTAGAAATTGGTGTATTGAGTATAGCTATATTGGCTATTTGTTCTGGATGATGTAGAGCATACTGTAGCCCTACAGAACCTAAAAAACCTTGGACAACTAAAGAAAAACGTTCTAATTGTAAAGCTTGAATAAATCCTGCTAACGCTGTAATAAATGCATCGGGAGTGTAAGCAAAATCTCTTTTTTCTGGTTTAGCAGAAAAGCCAAAACCAATCCAATCGGGTGCGATCGCTTTTGTTCCTTGTTGTGCTAATGCGGGTAAAATGTTACGCCAGCTATAGCTTTGAGAAACTAAACCATGTAGCAATACAACAGGTAATAAATCAGTTCTACCAATTGGTTCTGCTAATCTGTAAAACCATTCTCGTGAATCTACGGTAATTTTATGTTCTGTTAAAGACATTTTTATTAAAAATATAAGGGCGTAAATAAAAAGAGGTTTGTAGTAAGGACTTTAGTCCTTGAATATTTAAGCGCTAAAGCGCTTACTACAAACCTATGTTTTTTCTAATTAGCAATAATCATCTCACGAATTGCGTCAGCTGTTGCGGGTGCAAGTAAGATACCGTTGCGATAATGTCCGGTAGCTAGCAGGACGTTACTAAAGCCTGATAATTTTTCTATGATCGGGGCGGGGCGTCCTTCGGGACGGGGACGTAAACCACACCAAGTGCGGATAGTGGTGGCTTTTGCTAAATCTGGACAGAAGGCGATCGCTTGTTGTTTGACAGACTCAAGCAATTCTGTGTTGGGTGGTATCTCCTGACTACCGTTTGTGTGAAATTCAACTGTTGCACCTACCCAGTAATGTCCATCACCAACAGGAACAATATGCACATCATTACCAGTGATCACTGGCTGAAAATCGGGATTACCTAAAGAATGTCCTAATCTGAGTTGCAAAGCTTGTCCTAATACAGGACGGATATCAACCATCTGGTTTAATTGTGCTGATAATGGTGATGAACCAAGTCCAGCAGCAACTACAAACCAATCTGCTGTAAAATTCCCTTGTGTTGTCTCCACTTGCTGGCAAATATCCCCTTGCTGAGATGGTGGAGTTATGCCTAAAACATTCACACCAAATTTAAAGGTAACACCATTCTTTTGAGCAGCTGCAACTAAAGCTAATGTTAGGGCTGTGGGGTCTAGTTGGCGATCTTGAGGAGAATAAATAGCACCAATAAGATTTTTATCTTCTACCTGTGGACAGATATTTTGTAATTTAGTAGTATCCCAAATTTCTAGCTGATAACCTTGAGTGTGGCGAATTTCAGTTAGTTTTTGCCATTGTGAGATTTGCTCATCTGCAACAAAATAATCTGCATTTCTTGTCAACAGCATGAGAATTCCTTGGCGGTTAAAAGCAATCTTGTGATTTGTCAGTTCCTCTAATTCTGGAATCAGGCTTTCGTAGCGCTGGATGCTAGTCTGACGCATCCGCCAAGCTTTTCCTTTGATTTTGTGGCTGATGATGCCCATTAAAACACCCAAAGCTGCCCCTGTGGAAGCTTGGGCGGGTGGTTGTTTGTCTATTACTGTAATCTTAAGCTGCTTGACTAGACTCAGTTCATAGGCGATCGCAGCTCCAACTGCACCACAACCAATAATAACTACATTCATGATTTCTCAAATAGACAAGGGAAGTCTTATCAGTTAACAGTTAACAGTGATCAGTTAACAGTAATCAGTAAGCAATTTCATTTGATAACTGATCACTGATAACTGATCACTGATTAGGCCTAACCAGCTTCTGCTGACGTGTTTGCTTCTGGAAGCAAATCAAGGAATTTGTCAACATCTACAAATGCAGCCTTGGTGTTACTCAAAGCTTTTAAGGAATTAGCAGATTCAGTAGCTTGATCGATTTGAACCAGATGATTAAATAAATCTCTAGCTACTTGACGTGCTTTTGGTTGATCTTCAGGCAAAAGGTTTGGAATGATGTAAGTCA
Organism: Pelatocladus sp. BLCC-F211; assembly: GCF_041928655.1. Classification (NCBI taxonomy): domain Bacteria; kingdom Bacillati; phylum Cyanobacteriota; class Cyanophyceae; order Nostocales; family Hapalosiphonaceae; genus Pelatocladus; species Pelatocladus sp. BLCC-F211. The sequence goes on from NZ_JBHFLM010000043.1 coordinate 24,305, forward strand.
TGTTTAGCCTTGCTTCTGCCATCGGGCCATGGATAAAATTACCAACATTTACCCAATTGTTATTTTGGATCAGCCCTTTGAGTTCATCAGAGCGATCGCGCACAGTTTCGATTTTAGGCAGGTATCCCTGAATTTTCTCAATCTGTGTGGGCGTATAAGTTGGAGGTGCTGTGGCTACAGTTGGACCACCACAGCTGATCAGAAATGTTGCTAAAAGAACTAGGACTAGTGACAAGAGTGAGCGTTGACGCGCCATAAACTAAGCTTATGTATTACCGATTAACAGTGTCATTTTAGATCGGAGCGCGTAACATCTTGTTCTGATTGACAAGGGATTTTGCTGAAAATATTTTTTATCTGAATATATTGAGTATAATTACTTAAGAAACTATGCTGTCTCAAACTGAAATCTATATAAACCATATAAACATTGTCACGAAAATGTAATTTGGAATTTGCCAAAGATATAAAGATATTGATAGGCTGGAAATCCAATTACAAGAGCCTTCTGGCGGTTTTGATTTCGTCGCATCGTCCATTAAAAAACACAACTTGGAGGTGGGTGTTTACGTGAATGCAGCAGAAATGGGAACTAACTTAGAATTCGCCAGCAAGATTGCGACAGTTGTTAATTTATTTAAATTTGAGTTTCCCGATGCTAGGTCTGATCTTAAGCCGTGGACAAATGATCCAGAAACCAGAGAGTTAATTGATCCAGATTCCATAGATATTGGCTTTCACTTTCCCGGAGTCAGCAAATCGTGGCGTAGCCGCAGTATCTTAATTCAAATCCGTTTTTATCAAGATCCTGTAAGTAGTGTACGTCGGGCAATTGGTGTGGAAGCAGCAGGATTTAGCCACCAGGGTGAACAGTGGCGAATGTCAACGGTAGAAAATTGGAATTTTGTTGGTGAAACCCAGCCTTCAGAAGAAGTATGTGAAAAAGTGAAGCAGTTTTGCAGGCAGATTTTAGAGTTGTTTAACAAACAAACTGATGTCTAATTGATAAGGGACTTCCAGAGAATAAAATATACAGCTAATAAAAATGATAATCATTCTGAGGGGGAGAGAGGGGGGGGGGGGGGGGCCCCCCCGCGCCCCCCCCCAAAAAAAAAAACAAAAAAAAAAAAAACAAAAACAAAAACAAACGAGAACCAAAAAAAAA
>NZ_JBHFLM010000044.1:0-10555 GCF_041928655.1 Pelatocladus sp. BLCC-F211
TTATGATACACCGTGTTAGGGCTGACCCCTGTGATGCAAGGATTTTCAGCTATTTTACCTTCTTCTCTTGCACATGAATATACTTCTAGCGTCTGATAATCTAGAGACTGTCACCTTTTCTTTCTTTTTCAGCAAGCCCTAGCGTAGGTTGGGGAGCCAGTGCGTTGCGGGGGTCCCAAGAGTTGTAGCACCTGGCGTTTGAGGAACGTAGACGCGCCCTGCGCGGCTTCTCGCAGAGTAACCCAACAAACATTATCAAGACTTTGTTGGGTTTCGCTTGCGCTCAACCCAACCTACATTTCTTCTTAACTGAACCGTATTGAATGATAAGTATGATATTGGTAGGTTTTCCAAATAATAAATAACCAAAAATACTTACTAATCTGAAATTTAAAAATCTTTAGCAAGATTAACCTTCAATATACTTACCCTCAATAATTCATGAGTAGCTTTAGAACCAATAATTTTTGGTCTAGATTAAATAATCTCGTCTTAGTCAGATTTTTGCTTTTGGTTGCTTCTGGTTGGGCAGTTGTACAGCTTTTAGGTTATTTTGAACCAGTTATTGTTATTTTTACTTTTGCTACTATCTTGGCTTTTTTACTGAGCTATCCAGTAAAATGGCTAAAACGTTTTTTGCCTCATCATATAGCAGTAATTTTGGTTTTTTTACTCAGTATCGTGATTATTGGTAGTTTGACAATTACTGTTGGTTTAACTATTTTATCACAAGGACAACAATTAATTGATAGCCTCACAGCTTTTTTAAATTCATTAGCTCCCCTATTAGAACGAATCGAATCGATTTTTCGCTCACGCAATATTCAGATAGATTTAACTATTATTGAAGAACAGATACGCAATCAAGCAATAACTCAACTTGTGGCTAGTTTGACCATTCTCCAAACATTTTTAACTAATTTTGTAACTTTTGTATTAATCTCAGTTGTCGCTTTTTTTATGCTTCTGGATGGAGACAAGCTTTGGTATTTGATGATCAAAGTGATCCCCAAACAGCATCGTAGTAAATTTACTAGTATTATTCAACGCAATTTTTTAGGTTTTTTTCAAGGTCAATTGTTATTAACTTTATTTCTCACAGGTTCTACTTTTATTATTTTTTTATTATTAAAAGTTCCCTTCGCTTTGATATTGTCAGTTATAGTCGGAATACTTGACATTATTCCTGGTATAGGTGCAACGTTGGGAGTTGGTATAATTACTTTAATTGTATTATCTCAAGGTGTTTGGCTGGCTCTCAAGGTATTAGTTGCTTGCATCATACTCCAACAAATACAAGATAGTCTCATTGCACCTCGGATTATGCAAGGTGCGCTGAATCTTAATCCTGTAGTAGTATTTTTTGCTTTACTAGTAGGGGCGAGAGTCGCTGGATTATTGGGAATTTTTATTGCAATTCCGATTGCTGGAGTAATAGTTTCTATATTTGAGATTGATGAAATGAAGTCAGAAGTCTAGTTAGAATTATTAGTAACGACTGGAAAATAGGGAAAGAAATAAAGGGAAGGGTAAAGGAAGTAGAAAAACTAATAATTTGTGATAATCGCAAAACTCAGATCCCCGACTTCTCTAAGAAGTCGGGGATATTGTCTCTCACGAATGATTTAGGAATGCTATATGTAATTTAGTGTAATCTTTATTTAAAATAGTAAAAAGTTCCTTTAACTAATGACTAATGACTAATCCGAATTTAAGAGCAGAATTAACAGAAAACTTAGATGAAGCAGAGTGGGAGTGGCTAATTCCCCACGCGCAAAGAGATGCAGTGATTGTGGTAGCAATAGGATTAGATATATTGGATGTAGGGGTTGCGATCGCTAGTGATAAAGTTTTAGAAGTCCAAAACTGGATTGATGAGCAATTGATTGCTAAACCCTCTTTAGATCAATTGGGTAATTGGAATAGCGATCGCACTAAGCGATTTTATACTTTAATCGTCCAACCATATGTATTAGTGCAAGAAAAATTGACTGCTTAAGAAATATTTTATAGGGGCGCATAGCTAGCTGCGCTACCCTAAATTTAGCAAATTACTAATTATCACATTAATCAAATCCTTTCTCTATTTCTATTTCTCGACTTCGCCGTATTGCTCTAAATTCAAAATTTACAAGTGTGACTGTTTTATCTCCATTGGCTGTTGCGATCATCTTCCCATCTGGACTATAAGCAACACAATAAATCGCACCTTGATTAATGGCTATATTATTAAGTTCTTCACCAGTCTCTACTTGCCATATTTTCAGATTTCCCTTGTAACTTCCACTGGCTAAAGTTATTCCATCTGGGCTAAATGCAACAGAATAAACTTCCTCATCATTTTCAGTGATGCAATTAATTTCTCTCCCAGTTTCCACATCCCAGAATTTGATTGTTTTATCCTGATGACCACTAGCTAATGTTGTACCATCGGGACTAAAACAAAGAGAATAAATTCTTCCCATCGAACCAGATTTGGCTTTGAGAGTTAAGAATTTATCTTGAGTGAGATGCCAAATTTTAATAGTTTGATCCCGATCACCACTGCCGCTAGCGACTAGTTTACCATTGGGGCTAAAAGCAACGCATAAAACTTCATCTATATGTCCTGTCAGTGTATCTATCTCTTTTTGATGATCAACAGACCAAAGTTTAATAGTTCTATCTTGGCTACCACTAGCGATAATTTTGCCATCAGGGCTAAAAGCCACAGCATAAACTTTCTCTTTATGTCCAACAAAATTACAAATTTCTCTTTCTGTATCCACATCCCATAATTTAACTGTTTTGTCGTCATGGCCACAGGCTAAAATTTTACCATCAGGACTAAAAGCAATTGAATTGACTTTTCCAGAAACTGTAAAGGTGCGGCTTTTCTGAGTATCTAAACGCCAGAGTTTGACGCTTTTGTCATGGCTACCACTAGCTAATATTCTCCTAGCTGGATCAGTCAAAATTGGATTAAAAGCCACAGAAACTACTCGTTCTAAATGTTCTTCCAAAGTAGGGAGAGATTTGGGTTTTTGTGTTTCCGTTGTCAGTGGTGTTGTCGGCGCGTAGACCCGAAGGGGCTTGTCGCCAGACATCGCCACTGGTGGTAAAGCTGGTAGTGTCTCAGCTTTGTTTACTTCTGGTGGTTGGGGATGGAGAACTGTGTTTTGTGGTTTAGGCTTTACTGGGGTTGGGATTGTAATATTTACTTGGGGTTGTTTGACTTTGGCTGCGACTTCTTGACTCAAACGTTGTTCAGTTTGAGTTAAAGACTCTGCTAAATTCTGCATTTCTGTTTGCAGTAGTGCGATCGCATATTTAAATTCTTCTATTTGTTTTTCAGTATTTTTATTTACACCTTGTGTATAAGCATTTAGTTGAGTGACATATTGTCTCAACGGTTGAATTTGCTGTTCAATATTTGTATTTAACTGTTTGGCAAAATTTTCTAGTTGTTCTAAGCGTTGAATCAAAGCATCCAGATTTGGTACTTGTGGCTGAGGATTGGTACTGATTTTTTTTGTCTCAGTATTAAGTTCTACTACTTGTTGTCTGAGGAGTTCAAATTGCTTTTGAGTACTAGCATTTAACTGTTGAGTAAAATTATCAAGTTGAGCAAAATTTTGTTTAAGAGGTTCTATTTGTTGAATACTTGTATATAACTGTTGAGTATAAGTGTTCAATTGGGTAAAATTTTGTTTAAGAGGTTCGATTTGTTGCTGCGTGATTGTATTTAATTGTTGGATATAGGCGTTTAGTTGAATCAAATGTTGTTTGATAGGTTCGATTTGTTGCTGAGTAGTTGTATTTAATTGTTGAGTATAGGCATTAAGTTGATCAAAATTTTGTTTAAGAGGTTCTATTTGTAACTCAGTTGCTTTCATCAACTGTTGTCTAAATGCATCAAATTGTGCCAAGCGTTGTTGATTAGAGTCAGTATTTTGCTCTTTTTGATTTTGTCGTAATTCTTCTATTTGTTGTTGAGTTGTTTGGCTTAATCGTTGTGTAAAGTCATCAAAGTTTTCTAAGCGCTGTCTAAAGGGATCAACTAATTGATCGTATTGGGCGATCGCATTTTGTCGATATTGATCATTTAAACGCTTCAACCGTTCCCGGTTTGTGATGTTCAAACCAAGGGCTACAGTTAACGGAAATGCTGCGTAGACAACTTGTTGAGTGACTGTAGCAGCCAAGCTTCCAATTGCGGAAGCGTAGAGGAAAACGTATTCAGTAACTTCTAGCCAGTGGAGTTTGGTCATATTTGGTGGACTGCTGTACTTGCGGCTGGGAGGTAAAACAGCTAGAACGCGCAACGTAGTTTTAGGACTTATCTTCATCTTCTGCTAAGAAAGTTCTCCAATCTGTGCCTAGAAATCCTGATTACCCACAAGAGATAAACAAAGGTACTGCTTCAGGCAGGAGAATGGACTAGTTTGTAGGGGTATAAAGGTGTAGAGGTGTAGGGTGTGGCGATGAAACTTGTTTCATTGAGACTGCCAAGAAGTAAGTGCGATCGCCCATACTAAAAAAGGGTGTTAGGTGAATTTAAATGCGATTTCCTAACATCCATCTCCTTTTACACTCCTAAATCCCTGTCAACAGAAATCATGCTTGATTTTCTCAGCAATCCTTTTGACACCACCCAAACTCCTCACAGTGGTTATCACTGGGATCACAGTAGCCGTCGCTTTTTTGAAGGTTGGTACTACCGCGTTACTTTACCTGATGAAGATCAATCCTTCGCCTTTATGTACTCTATCGAAGACCCCATCGGCGGTAAAGCCCATAGTGGTGGTGCAGCACAAGTTTTGGGGCCAAATGATGAGTATCTGTGTCGTACTTTCCCAGAAGTCAAGAATTTTTGGGCAAAGCCAGATGTGCTAGCTTTGGGTCATTGGGGTCAAAGCAATATAGACATTCAACCCCTTTACCTGCTACCAGAAGAATTTGAGCTTCATGTGCAACAAGGCTATCAAGCCACAGCTACCTTAAATCAAGGCATAATCAGCGATCCCAGCACTGGTCAATACTGCCGTTGGCAATATAACATTCAACCTGTGTATGGTTGGGGAAATCGCACTAGCATACAACAATCAACCGCAGGTTGGTTGTCATTTTTGCAGATTTTTGAACCAGGTTGGCAAATTTTGATGGCTTATGGCTTGGCTAGCGGTTGGATAGACTGGAATGGCAAACGCTACGAATTTACTAACGCCCCTGCTTACAGTGAAAAAAACTGGGGTGGCGCTTTTCCTCAAAAATGGTTTTGGGCAAACTGCAATAGTTTTTCAGAAATTCCTGACTTAGCCTTAACTGCTGGCGGTGGTAGACGGGGGGTGCTGTGGTGGATGGAATCTGTAGCAATGATTGGTATCCACTATCAAGGCAAATTTTACGAGTTTGTGCCTTGGAACTCCCAAGTTAGCTGGAATATTCAATCTTGGGGTAAATGGCAAATGCAAGCCCAAAATTCTCACTACGAAGTTGAATTAACAGGAATCACTGATTTACCAGGAACTCCCTTACGTGCGCCCACAGAAGATGGCTTGCTATTTTGCTGTCGTGACACTTTACAAGGGCAATTACACATAGAACTGCGAGAAAAAAAGCATAATCACACAGAAATTATCCTGAAAGCACACAGTTCAGCTTGTGGATTAGAAATAGGCGGTGGGCCCTGGAATGATGCTTGGCAGTCTCATTAAAACAGTGAACAGTAAGCAGTGAACAGTGAACAGTCATTTTATGCCTATGCTGGAGAATTTCCACCCAAGCGAAAAAATGATAACTGATAACTGGTAACTGATAACTGATAACTGTTATAAGTGGTATCATGGAGAGTGATATCCATAATTTTGGGGCTGTAGCTCAGTTGGATAGAGCGAGCGCCTCCTGAACTATCGGGCACCATAGGGGAAACTCTATGAGTGAATGTGGTTAAATTCGGTGAACCCTAAAAAATGAGTAAACCGTTGTCAAACTCCCAGTGATGATTAGGGCAAAGAGCTACCAAATTGTCGATATCGTTAATCTGAGAAATCGGCGTATTGTGAGAGAAGTCTTTAATGGGCTTTACGTGGCACACTTCATAGTGCTTGTCATATCCGCACACAGCGCATTTTTTAGGTTTATCTGATTGACGGTATATATTTCTGGCAATTTGACGCACTCTAGCTGAATGCTGGTACAAAGCCTTAGCCTTAATGTCAGCAAGAGTAAGGCTTGACCAATCCACGTAAAACGGGTTACAAGAATCACAAGTAGTTCTTCTACCTATGATTTCAAGCCCACAGTGTTTGCAAAATCTCAATTTCTTGGTTTTTTTAGGATGCTTCTGATTATTGTAAGAAGCGGCACAAGAGCGAGAGCAAAACGTAGGATTGGTAGTTGCTAGACCACAGTTTTTACATTTCATGGGAATACCGAGCCAAGCCTGAGCATTAAAACTATACAGTATATGACTGTTAGTTTTCTCAGGAAGGTGTAGAGACTAGAAAGCCACCACCTAAAGACTCACAGTCTATGGTGAAGGTATAGTCCAGAGAGTGGGGAAACTCACACAAATCTGAAGCGCTAGGTCGCCGGTTCGAGTCTGGCCAGTCCCGTCGTCAAAAAAAGTTTAATATTTGAGGTTGCACAAACACTTTGCATCTGCGCCAATAGCAGCTAAAATCTAGCAGCAAGTTGATCGATGTCTCTTGTTTTTTGGCATTTGCGATCGCTTACCAAAAAAGAAAATCACCCAAAAATCAATTTGGGATAATTTCTCAAATTTTGGTTGTTCTCAATTCTTTTTCAAGAACATTTGTTGAAGCTGACGAACTTATAGAACCTTGAAAAAGCCACTATTCAAAAATCTATCTTCTCGGTTGATGATTCTCACCCTACCACTAGTCACGTTGTGGGGTTATAAGGAAATCCAAGGTCAACTTACACAACCGCAAGCAATTTTAGTCTTGGGTGGTTCCACAAAAAAATTAGAACGAGAAAAATTTACGGCCGATTTTGCTCGTAAGCATCCCAATTTACCAATTTGGATTTCTGGAGGTAGTCCCCCAACAGCAACAAAAAAAGTATTTGCCAAAGCAGGGATTAATCATCAACGCTTACACTTGGATTATCGAGCCAATAATACAGTAGAAAACTTTACCACCCTAGTAGAGGATTTAGAAAAAAATAACATCAAAAATGTTTACTTAATTACTTCTGACTATCATATGAGACGCGCCACAGTCATCGGTGAGATTGTTTTGGGTAGTCGAGGAATTACTTTTAAACCAGTATCAGTTCCTTCTAGTAGTTCTCAAGCAGAACCCATTGGCAAATCTATCCGCGATGGCGTGAGATCATTAGTTTGGGTGGCTACTGGGTATGCAGGTGGAGATGAATTACCAGAGAAAAATTGAAGTAGATCAGTGCTACCATTTTGGATTGTTAAAAAGAAATGGTAGCGATCGCTTCTCAATTGTGTAATATTAATCACGCTCAAAAATCAGTGTTTTGTGAACCTGATGATTTCTAGAAAAAAACTCAATAGGGAATATAAATAGCTTCGTCTTTGTCCCATCTTGCACCTTGACAAAAGTCATCTACCCAGGAAGCGAGTTTATAGTTTTGCTTAGTAGGGGCTGAATTGACATTATCTATCAGGTCTTGTGGTGGTATCAATGCTAACTTGGTTTTACTGTCCAGCTTGCTGTTAGGGATGACAGATGATACTGGCTGAGTTTCCCTGTTGATGTTACTGCTAATGAGGAGCGATCGCACAGGTTTACTATTATTACCACTATTACAACTGTTTTCGGTTTTGCTAATCACCGTCAGCAATGGCGTAGACGTCGGTTTAATGTTACTCTCAGCTTTACCAATAACTGCAAGTGCAGGTAAAGCTTTGCCATTGTTAGTTCTATTAATCACCGCCAATGCAGGTACTGATGTACCCCTACTTTCTAATTTATTTACCACAGTCAGCGATGATCCAGATTTTTTTTGATTGTGTACTTGCGTACTGACTCTACTACCAATATCCTGCTTCACAACTGCATTCGTTTCTAAGTGTTTTTGGGATAGATGTAACGTCTTTGATGAAAGTGAAACTTGAGGTTGAGAATCAACGTAAGTGTTAGTTGATGTTTCAGAAAGTCTTTTTTCCTGAACTGTTTCTACCTCTACATCATCATTATTATGACCTTCAAGTAAATGCAGCTGTTCTTCAGGATTGAAATTTAAACCCAAAGCTGTAACTATACAATCTGGGTTATTATTTAATTCCAAAAGTAAAGGCAATATCTCATCCAGTTCTGGTTCTAAAACAGATAAAGTTGCCAAAATAAAGCCAGAAGAAGGGCGACGTTCACCATCATAAGTACCCCAGATTCGCATTTTTACTAACCAGGGACGATTTTGAAAATAGTATTTCACCCACTTTAGCTTTAAGGATTCACGTAGCTGCTCAATATTCATGAAATCTTCCCTTTTCCCCTTACCCTTTAACCCATTTTCAAACGTATCCGTTCACGGTAAAATTTATTGTTTTTGTCCTTGAGGATGAAACCGATGATAAAGCATTTTGGTTACAATTTGATTACCCAATAAATGCTGTTCAATTATTAAAGGTACTTCGCTGGGATAAACGCCACTGTACCAAATCATATCTGGCACAACCAATACCATTGGCCCATTGCCGCATTGTCCCAAACAACCGCTACCCATTACAGTTACATCAGGGACAGATATAACGTCAAAAGCTGCTAATACTTTAGCAGCCCCTTGCTTACGACAAGTACGATTTTGGCAAACACGAATACATTTCATTTGTTATTAGTAATGTACTGTTTGTTGATAGTTTATTTTGCTGTTAATATTTCTTGGTGTCTTAGTGTCTTGGTGAGACCAGCCCCCGTCTTGGCGGTCTCCGTCACGTAGACGCGCAAGCGGCTTCTCGTAAGAGTAGGGGGACTGGCGAACCCGAAGGGTGTTGAAAAAATCATTATTGAAACACATAGACACTAAGACACAAAGAGGGAATATAGCTTTTTAACTGAGATAATAGTCTATTCTGGTAAAAGCCCTTTTGATTGTAGCCATTCATTGTTAAATATCCGTGACTGGTAGCGAGAACCACTGTCACACAAAATGGTAACGATGGTGTGTCCTGGCCCCAGCTGTTTTGCTAAGGCTACAGCTGCGCCGACATTAATACCTGTAGAACCACCCATAAACAAACCATCTTTCCGCAGTAGTTGATAAACTACCCGTAGGGCTTCTTGGTCATGGATTTGAATCGCATCATCAGCTGGTGCGCCTTCCATGTTCGCGGTGATCCGACTATTACCAATACCTTCTGTGATAGAATTGCCTTCCATCTTGATTTCGCCAGTTTTGATATAGCTGTAAAGTCCGCTACCCATCGGGTCAGCAACTACACATTTTATATCTGGATTTTTTTCTTTGAGAAACAAAGATACACCTGCATAAGTACCACCAGTTCCAGTTGCTGCTACCCAACCGTCTATTTTTCCTTCTGTTTGTTTCCAAATTTCTGGCCCTGTGGTTTCGTAGTGGGCCTGACGATTAGCTAAGTTATCAAACTGATTCGCCCAAATCGCATTTTCCATTTCACTGGCGACTCTACCGGATAACTTGACGTAATTGTTGGGGTCTTTATAGGGTACAGCAGGGACGGGACGAACTTCCGCACCTAATGCCCTCAAAGCATCCATCTTTTCTTGAGACTGGGTATCAGGAATAATAATTAGGCATTTGTAGCCTTTAGCATTACAAATGTGTGCTAATCCAATACCAGTATTGCCTGCTGTTCCTTCTACAACTGTGCCACCAGGTTTTAGTAAGCCTTTTTTTTCCGCATCTTCAATAATATAGAGTGCAGCGCGGTCTTTTACGGAACCACCAGGGTTGAGAAATTCTGCTTTACCGAGAATTTCACAACCAGTCTCTTCACAAAAACTGTTTAACCGAATGAGTGGTGTGTTACCAACAGTACCTACAAAGCCGTTTTTGATATCCATATTGAAATTTACCTAGTTTGTTCTTATAAAAATTCTTACTTATTCTGGTGTTAATACAGATAAGACAAAATTACAAGGAATGAATTCACAAGTAGAAATATATCGCGAGTAATTTTATACAGAATATACTAAGTAAGCATAGCTGTGCTACGCACTCAAAAATCTGCAAAACAAAGCTTTTCGTTTTTATAATCTGGTGTTAATGTATTTTTTATAACTTTTACGCTACGGTAAATTCGTTATTAATATGCAGGCAAAGAAATTTCTAGTCGCATCTTCCCTGTTACTAACTAGTCTTGCTATACCTAATACTGCCATAGCTCAAAACCGTGGTACTCCCGGTCAATTTGATTTTTACCTTTAACAGCGAGAAGGCTCACACCTCCCTATCGGGTAGGTGTGAGATGAATTGCGAGTGAGTTGAGTTGCGTGGTTTGATTGTATTTGAGCGTAGCAAAAACAAAGAAAACCACAGCGACGAGACGTAGCTTGCTTCCCGCAGGGTACAAAATATTTGATTTTGAATGGCACAACCA
>NZ_JBHFLM010000045.1:0-84945 GCF_041928655.1 Pelatocladus sp. BLCC-F211
TACCCAAGTTAGCGCGGTTGATGATGTCTGCCCAAGTGTTGATCACGCGACCTTGTGAGTCAATTACTGATTGGTTGAAGTTGAAACCATTCAGGTTGAACGCCATGGTGCTGATTCCCAGTGCGGTGAACCAGATACCGACTACAGGCCAAGCAGCTAAGAAGAAGTGCAAGCTGCGAGAGTTGTTGAAGGAAGCGTATTGGAAGATCAAACGACCGAAGTAACCGTGGGCTGCAACGATATTGTAGGTTTCTTCTTCTTGACCGAATTTGTAACCGTAGTTCTGAGATTCGGTTTCGGTTGTTTCACGAACCAAGGAAGATGTAACTAGAGAACCGTGCATTGCACTGAACAAGCTGCCACCGAATACACCTGCTACACCGAGTTGGTGGAAGGGGTGCATGAGGATGTTATGCTCTGCTTGGAACACGATCATGAAGTTGAATGTTCCAGAGATACCTAAAGGCATACCATCAGAGAAGGAACCTTGACCCAAGGGGTAGATCAAGAATACTGCTGTAGCAGATGCCAAAGGAGCAGAGTAAGCTACGCAGATCCAAGGACGCATACCCAAGCGATAGGACAATTCCCATTGACGGCCCATGTAGCAGAAGCAGCCAATCAGGAAGTGGAAAATTACCAATTGGTAAGGACCACCGTTGTACAACCACTCATCTAAGGAAGCTGCTTCCCAGATGGGGTAGAAGTGCAAACCGATCGCGTTGGAAGAAGGAACAACTGCACCAGAGATGATGTTGTTGCCGTAAATTAAGGAACCTGCAACAGGTTCACGGATACCATCGATGTCTACGGGAGGTGCAGCGATGAAAGCGATGATAAAGCAGGTGGTTGCAGCCAACAGAGTTGGGATCATCAACACACCAAACCAACCTACATAAAGGCGGTTTTCAGTGCTTGTTACCCACTCACAGAAACGCTCCCACGCGTTGCCGCTTGTGCGTCTTTGTAATGTTGTAGTCATTTGCTCTTATAAGTGCGATGAATGAATTCTTGAAAGAATGTATTCAGACAAACATTTAATGTTGTCTGTATTAATAAACTTTACACAAAAATTTATTTATTACAAGCGTTTATCCACTCATTTTTTATTAATTTTTATGTCTTTACACTGCTTAATATTTAGTTTATTAAATTCATATATTTATGTTAAGTATTCAAGCGAACATGATTAAAAATCAAAGTAAATATATGGCAAACTTCCTTCTGGAGCGAATATCCAGACAGCGTAGAAACAGGGAAGCACGAACAAGAGTTTAACAGGCCAATTGAACTGTAACTTTAATTGATGATTGAAGAAATAAGCTACTGTCATACAAGTAGCAATCACGCTCAAAATTATTGCTAATTGATACTGACTAATATTGAGAGCTTCTACATAGACTTTTTGAGCAAATTGGGTGTCAGCAGGATAACCCCAAAGGTGTTTAAAGACAAGAGAAGAATCTTGGAGGTTTGGTAAGCGAAACCAAATCCAAGAAGTAAAAACCATAAATTGTGTGAATAACCAAGCTATCAGCTTACCCAAAGGATTGTGCCAAAAATGTTCCAAAGTCTCAAAGCGATCGCTAAGGGTATCAGTTAGTCTGTGTATAACTAAAGCTAAACCGTGAAACGCACCCCAAATTACAAAGCCTAATGCTGCACCATGCCAAATACCCGCAATTAACATTACAATCATTAAATTTAAGCAAGTGCGATTTAAACTCCGACGAGAACCACCTAAAGGAAAATAAATGTAATTACGTAACCAATCTCCCAGTGTGATGTGCCAGCGCCGCCAAAAATCAGCAATACTAGTGCTGAAGTAGGGAAAATCAAAATTTTCTGGTAGAACCAAACCAAATAGTAAAGCAGTGCCACGGGCAATATCTACATAACCACTAAAATCTAAATACAACTGAAAACCGTAGGCCAATATTGCTAACCATAAATCATTGCTACCAGCTCGTTGCAAATTACCGAAACATAAATCTACATAAATTCCCAAGTGATCAGCCAGAATAGCTTTTTTGAATGTTCCTTGAGCAATTAACCAAACACCTTCTGCCAGAATATTGCTGCTAGGAAAGTGTAATTGATGAAATTGATGAGCGAGGTGATGAAAGCGAGTAATAGGGCCAGAAATTAATTTTGCAAAGAATAATTTGTATGATGCAAATTGAATAAATTCTTTAGTAGCAGGTGCTCCCCGGTAAACATCAACTAAATAGGATATACACTCAAATGTAAAAAATGAAATTCCTAAAGGTGCAATTAATTTAAAAGATTCAAATCCTGAACTTGTGGCAGGATGATAAATAACTTTATATAAAGGTGGGATATATTTAAAACCAAAAAGTAATAAAACATTTATAGTTACACCCAGTATTAATAGTTTTAAACGCTGACTATTCCAATCAGCTTGAGACAACTGTAATTCTTCATTAAACTCTTGTAGATTGTCAGAATTGGCATTAAATGAATTATATGGATCTAGCGCTATTCCTATACGGAAATTACAATAAGTTAGTGCTAGTAAAAGCGGGATGTATTGAATCTGCAAAGAAGCATAAAAAGCAATACTAGCAATCAATAGCACCCAAATTCTTAATTTTTTTTGTGCTAGTGACCAATAAATCAAAAGCACACTTAGTAAAAATATTCCGTATAAAAGTGATATAAAGTTCATTGATACAGTCAATAGTCAATTGTCAAGGATAGCTTGTGCTGGTAGGTTCTACCCGTTGTAGCACCTGATATTCAAATGTCAATACTTAATTTTTATTTTTACTCTCTAAATTACCTCTAAGACTGTTAATCAAGAATTACTACTCAGTACTAACCAAATAACCTATTTTGTCGGCCAAGGAATCATGGGATCGATCGCAAGTTTTCTGGAAACTTTTGCTGCACCATAAAGATTCAGATGGCTAGGGTCAGAAAAATTTTCATTAGCTTCTGGCCAGATTAAACTCAAATCGCGATAAATTAAATTGGAATTTTCAGCTAAATGTAACATGTATTGCTGAAATTCTTGTTCATAATTTTTGCGTACTGAATCAAGATATTCTGCACTCAAGGGCATATTAACAAACACTATTGTAATTTTTTTCGATGCACAAAATTTCAATACTTCTTGTATTGCGGTGTCTTGCTCTCCCACTAATTGAAAAGATTTGTAGTCATTGTCATAGCTACCAGTAACTTTGGGGTGCTTTTGATAGTATGTAGCTGGGTCAAAACGGATAGGTACTGATAAAAATCCATCAAAATCAACAGCTAGCTCAAAAGCATCTTGTTCTGGATATGCTGATTTTTTTGGTTGAATTGTGGAATTATTTTTCAATAAGGGTAAAGACTTCAGAGCTTTATTCAATAAACTCTTGAGTTGATCACGCTGGTGATAGGTAGTAGAAATATTTGCTAGAGCTTGATTTAACCATTCATCTAATGCTTGATAGTTATTGTCTGTATTAGTTGCGGTTTTCAAGCTTTGCTCCGGTTTTATAGATCCGGGAGTAGTTGGTGAATTGTTTGAATCTTCGTTTGCTGAGGCTTTTTGCGATACTTGTTGATAACCAGGGGATGCTGCGATCGCGTTAAAGGTGATATCTTCTCTACCGTTGTTAAAAGCACGCGCACCATCAGCCCAAATGATCAATTTTGGCAGTTCTGATGCTTTTAGCACCCGACGCAGGAGAAAATCTACAACTTGCGCTGTCGCTCCATTAATCCCAAAATTAAACACATCAATATTTGAGTAACCCTGATTTGCCAAATTTTTAGAAAGCGTTGTAGGGTCTATTCCCCTTAAAGCACGAGAGGAACCAATAATTAATACATCTGGTGGTTGACCACTTTTAGCAAGACGCTGTTTGTAGAGTGCTAGTTGTTCATCTAATTGGCGAACGTTGAAACTTGGCATTTGCGATCGCGCTGCCAATAAAATAGCAGTTGCAGTTGCTTTTCCCCTAGTAATAGATTCATTTTCTTGCTGGGTGAATCCAGAAGCGTTAAATACTTCATTTCCAGAAGTAGACGATGTATTAGTAAAAAAGACTCTTCTTTGCAACTTCTGAGTTTCATCTTCAGCAGAAGATAACTTTGGTGGAGTATTAGTAATTTTTGGTGTTTCGAGAACTAAACGAGAAGTGATGTAACCTAAAATCCAATCTGATTGGAGAGTCAGCAAAAATCCCAGCAAACCCCAAACTAAAGCTACTCGCCAGCCGTTATCTTCTGCTTGTTGCTCTTGCGATTGTTCTTTTTCAGCAAATAGCTGTGTTGCTAAAAGCCATCTTTTGATTCTTGCACCCCAGTCCTGAGACACTTCTGCAAAAAGACTCTGTATATCTTGGCTGGTTAAATCGGGACGTAGCACAGGCTCGTTGGCCTCAGTTGTTAAAAGCTCACCAACATAAGCAGCAGTAGCGGCAAATTCTGGAGTAGCTTCTGGTACTAAGCGTTGGCGATTTGTAAAATCGACGCCGTAGTTCCAGAAAGGTTCCTTGTTACCAGCACGACGACCATAAATTCGTACACCTGCAATTTCTACTATTTTTAACTGCTTAACAAAATCAGTAACCTTATTTGCTACTCGTTTACGTGATGGACACACAAGTGCTTCGCACATGATGTGTAGTAAATCGCCTTTTCGTAACAAGAGGACACGAGTTCCACCTGTTTTGAGGCGAATATCTAAGTCAGGGTTGAGCAAACGCTCAAGTAAAAAAATAATAGCAGGTTCGTCGCCAGCTGAAGCTAATTCTAACGCTGATACTGCTAAATCTGGGTGTTCTGTTGCAGGTAAAGATTGCCAATCAATCCAAGCAGGTTCGTGATCAGTTGTTTTATGTCCGTAAACTGTAACGGCGAGAATTCCTTGGGGCGCAAGGGCTTGCAGTTGAGGGAGAATTGCACTTAAGCACTGGGCTTTATCTGGAATTTGGTTAGTTGCCTTGGGGTTAGCGGGACTACAAAATAGATGTAGTGTCGATTCTTTGAGAGTTGCTGTGATTTTGATTGTCAGATCACAGAGCTTTGCATTTAAAATCCAGGCGATCGCCTGGACATCTCCCCAACGCCCCCATTCTTTTAACATAATTTCTGGAGGCGTCAAATCTACTCGCAACATCCAGTCAAAGTCTGTTTCACCTTCAACTTGTGTGGCGATCACAGCATCTTGATAACCGGATAGTTTGAGACTACGTAACTTCTGGGCTACAGGTTCCGCAATTAATGAAGGATCGGGAGTATAGCTAGACTGACAATAAATCAGTAATCGATTTTGATTGATCGGATTTTCGAGAGTAACTTGTTGCTTTTTAGCTTTGACTTCTACCCCGATTCCAAAGCTACTGAGAGTTTCGCTCAAATAGCGAGCGATCGCTTCTGGGTTGCCTTGACGTGCCAAACTTTCATTAGAAAGAATGAGCGCCCCACCTCCACCTGTGCGATGGGATTTTTCCGCATCTGTAATTAAGGCTTGTTCTACCTCTTGTAGATGTCGATCCAACTGGTTTAAGAAAACCTGATGACACCACTGCGGTTGGTTTTCTCCCTTCTTCCGACCGTAGACGAAAACTTGGTATATTGAGGGTTGGTCGTTTTTGGTCAGAGCATCCAAGTCTGTATGCTGGAGTGCGTGCAGCAAATCCAAAAGAGTACGCCAACGTTGAGGACACTCTGGACTTTCACAAAGAATGTGTAGGTCATTTCCCCGCAACCGGACTTTCACACCTAAAGAACTGATTCCTGTTGCTTGGCTTACCCACTGTATTAAGGACTTTTGACTAACTGGTAACACTATTTTCATGGGGTCAGAGATTGAGGGAAAGGGAATCGGGGAACGGGGATTGGGAATCGGGGATCGGGGAACGGGAATCGGGAAGGTGGGGCCCCCTCTGGGGATAAGGGGTAACGGGGATCGGGGAATGGGGAATGGGGAATGGGGAATGGGGAATGGGGAATGTGGGGCCCCCTCTGGGGATAAGGGGTAACGGGGATCGGGGAAGAAACTTGTTAGCTAATTCCCCCTTGTCTCCCTTGTCCTCCTTGTCTCCCTTATCCCCCTTTCCTTGTCCCCGATCCCCGATCCCTGACCCCCTATCCCCCATCCCCTAATCACTTGTAAACTAGAAGCATAGAATTATCCACCAAAAAGTTTTAACACTTTTGTTAACTTGATGAATTTGCAAAATGGCTAAGGATTAATGATTTAAGATCATCAACTCAGAGCTTTGTTTAATTTTGCTACCTGATATTGATTTCCTCCAGAGCAAGAGAATTACCTATGCAAGCTACTAATTCACAATCTTCAGCCAATTCAGGACTTAATTTGGGTTTATTCACCATTCCCCAATCTTTGCTTTTGCAAATGGGTACAGTATCAGTCATGATGTTGCTATTAGCAGAGAAAGCCACCTCAGAAACATTACAAGCTCTTGGGGAAGCAAGTGAAGAATTATTTCGTGGCGATCGCCTTCCCATCCTTGACTTTCCAGAACAAAATCTAGAAAATTAGCGTCAAATATTATACTAGTTTTTCTCAAAATTATTGTGGCAAATTCCATGACGGTCAAGAGCAAAACCTGAAATCATAAAAAGTAATTGGCTTTACTCGAACACAACATATGAGTTCTCTTTTATACTTTTTCGCCCAGGAAGTGAATATCTACCCCGCCTCCGATTTATTTTTGCGCCATCGGTTACAAATAGTAGAAGAATTGTGGGAGTCCGTACTCCGGCAAGAATGCGGGCAAAAAATGGTAGATCTTTTGCGTCAATTACGTGATTTGTGTTCACCAGAAGGACAAGCAACTCTTGACCAAGCCTCCTCTGTATTTAAATTAATTGAGCAGTTAAATATCAACGAAGCTATCCGGGCGACTCGTGCCTTTGCGTTGTACTTCCAGCTGATCAATATCATAGAGCAGGACTACGAACAACGGCAGCAAATGACTCGCTATGAAGCGGGAAGTGAACCAGGAACTCAGGAAATAGCAAACACAATTCCCTCTGCTAATTCTGAAGCTTCAGACAATTGTCTCAACAATGGAGTGGGGACAGAATTGTTAAGCAAGAGTTGGCAGGCTAATCCAAATAGGAAAAGTAAAGACACTTTCGCCACTCTATTTCCCCAGTTATACCAGCTAAACGTACCACCACAACAAATTCAACGCATAATTGCCCAATTAGATGTGCAATTAGTGTTCACTGCTCACCCCACGGAAATTGTTCGTCATACCATCCGCGATAAACAGCGACGAGTAGTAAATTTGCTGCAACAACTTGATCTTGCAGAAAAACGTGTGGGAAACCCTGATTATGCTTGGGAAGTCGCAGAACTACGGGAACAGTTAATCCAAGAAATTCGCCTCTGGTGGCGCACTGATGAATTACACCAGTTTAAACCTTCTGTACTTGATGAAGTCGATTATGCGCTGCACTACTTCCAAGAAGTCTTATTTGATGCGATTCCCCAACTTTACAAACGCTTCAAATATACTTTGGCTAATACTTTTCCCTGGCTAGAACCACCAAGTAAGAACTTTTGCAAGTTTGGTTCTTGGGTAGGTGCAGATAGAGATGGGAACCCGTCAGTCACTCCAGAAATCACCTGGCAGACTGCTTGTTATCAGCGCACAATCGTTTTGGAAAGATATATTCAGTCAGTAAAACGATTAATTAATTTATTGAGTGTGTCGCTGCACTGGAGTGATGTATTGCCAGATTTACTGGAATCATTAGAAATAGACCAGTCCCAGTTAAGTGAAGTTTACGACGAATTAGCACTGCGTTATCGCCAAGAACCGTATCGGTTGAAAATGTCCTATGTGCTGAAGCGACTGGAAAATACACGCGATCGCAACTTAGCTTTATACACCAAAGAAATACCCAAAACCGAAGTTCTTATTTATCGTTCTGGAGAAGAATTTTTAGCTGAATTACGTCTGATTGAACGTAACTTAGCAGAAACAGGACTCAACTGTCAGGAACTAGAAAATCTGATTTGCCAAGTAGAAATTTTTGGTTTTAATCTGACTTGTTTGGATATCCGACAAGAATCAACCCGTCATTCGGATGCTTTAAATGATATTCTAGAATACTTTGGGATGTTAAAGTGTTCTTACAACGAACTCACAGAGGAAGAGAAAGTAACTTGGTTAGTCGGAGAATTGCAAACTCGCCGTCCATTGGTTCCCGCAGAACTACCATTTTCACCAAAAACCAACGATATTATAGAAACTCTGCGGGTAGTGCGATCGCTGCAACGTGAGTTTGGTAATAACATCTGCAAAACCTACATCATTAGTATGTGTCGCCAAGTCAGCGACGTCCTAGAAGTCTTGCTATTCGCGAAAGAAGCAGGACTTTACGATCCTGGAACAGCAGTAGGTACGATTCAAGTAGTTCCTCTATTTGAAACTGTAGAAGACTTGCAACGCTCCCGTAGTGTCATGCAACAACTATTTGAACTACCTTTATATCGCGCTTTATTAGCCGGAGGTTACGCCGAAATTCAAAGGGATAGGGGACAGGGGATAGGGGATAGGGAAAATGTCTCTCCCTCTCCTCTGACTCCCAACCTCCAAGAAGTCATGCTGGGGTATTCTGACAGCAACAAAGACTCTGGCTTTTTAAGTAGCAACTGGGAGATTCATAAAGCTCAAAAATCACTACAGCAAATAGCTGAAAATCATGGCGTGAATTTGCGGATATTCCACGGGCGCGGCGGTTCTGTCGGACGTGGAGGTGGCCCAGCTTACGAGGCGATTTTGGCACAGCCTGGTCATAGTATCAATGGACGCATCAAAATTACCGAACAAGGGGAAGTATTAGCTTCTAAGTATTCCTTGCGGGATTTAGCGCTGTACCATTTGGAAACAGTTACTACTGCTGTCATTCAAGCCAGCTTGTTGAAAACGGGGTTTGATGATATTGAACCTTGGAATGAAATTATGGAAGAATTAGCAGTGCGATCGCGCACTCACTATCGTTCGCTGATCTACGAACAACCAGATTTTATCGACTTCTTCCACCAAGTTACACCCATAGAAGAAATTAGTCTCCTCCAAATTAGTTCTCGTCCAGCCCGTCGTCCTTCTGGTAAAAAAGACTTAAGTAGTTTGCGGGCGATTCCTTGGGTATTTAGTTGGACACAAACGCGCTTCTTGCTCCCTTCATGGTACGGTGTCGGTACAGCTTTACAAGAATTTTTAAACGAAGAACCAGAAGAAAACTTGCAATTATTACGCTATTTCTATATGAAATGGCCCTTCTTCAAGATGGTGATTTCCAAAGCAGAAATGACTTTGGCAAAAGTAGACTTGCAAATGGCGCAGCGTTACGTCGAAGAGTTATCCAATCCAGAAGATAAGCCCCGTTTCGAGAAATTATTTGAACAAATAGCTAACGAATACTATCTCACACGGGAATTAGTACTAAAAATCACTGAACACCAACGACTTCTAGATGGTGATCCTGTCTTACAGCGATCAGTACAGTTACGCAATGGTACAATTGTACCATTAGGTTTTATTCAGGTTTCACTCCTCAAGCGCCTACGCCAGTCTAAGAATATAGCCACATCTGGAGTGATTCACTCACGATATAGTAAAGGCGAATTGCTACGCGGCGCACTGTTGACAATTAACGGTATTGCTGCTGGTATGAGAAATACGGGTTGATGTATCAGGAGTTTGTGAAACAATCTTGGGCGCTTGCGTTCTCCGATTCTCGATTAACTTTGAGTGCGATCGTGCGATCGCAGCTTTAGTCAAAACTTTGGTTCCTCAACAGCACCAAGACAAGCCAAAAAACTGAGAAATCTGCTGAATTATCAGTCTACTTCTAGTAGACTTGCACTATTAGCCCGCAGTTTACTTGCGGGCTTTTGGGCTTCAGGGTTTGCGCGTTTGCAAGCAACTTAATTGCTTAGTCTGATAATATTTATTGAAGTCACGTTATACTGTATGGGCGCAAAGTCCTGCGCTGCTACCAACAAATAAAGAATGGCTAAAAACCGAATTCTAATTTGTACCTTTTTTGCTTTATTGTCGGGCTTTTTAAGTGGTTATATTGGAGGGCAAATCAGCTTAAGTCTTCATAGCCAAAAATGTCAAAATCAAGCTTGGGGTTTCAAGCAGGCGTGTAGTGCTTGGATAACACCAGGAGCAATTTGGCAAGGTAGCACAACAGGATTATGGACTGGCACAATTTTAGGGGCGTTTGTTGGTGGTTTGGTGACACGCCCCCAGCGCTGATAAGTTGGGGATAGGGGATAGGGGATAGGGGATAGGGGATAGGGGATCAGGGAAATTAAAGAAAAAAATAGTTGCTCCCTTGTCTCCCTTGTCCCCTTCTCTCACCCTTCTGCTTCCTGTCTCCTGGTTTTTGGTTTTAAGTCAGTCCAAGCATTAATGCTAGTGTCAAAGCAGCGCCACGATCCTTCTTTGTTTTCTTGGTAGCAAAACAAGCAGCGATCGCTAGCATTGAAGTCATCTGTTAAATAATATACCATGCCTCGAAAAGGGTAGGTTTTGCGACTCAATCGCTTGGCTACGGCTTGATTAGGACATTCCACCATAAACACAGGTTGTCCATCAAGATGAGCCAAAGAGAAGATGCACATCCGCAAAATTGCTCTTAGCCAGCTTTCTGAGTTTTCAAAATAATCATCAATAATTTTATTGGTCAGAGCTTTTTCTAGGGTACGGTCTTTTTTTTGAGGAGTATGAGGTTCAGACATTGCACCACCTATGACCAAAACAATTGTGAATTTCGGTATTCGGAATTTAGAACTTAGAACTAACTTCCAAAATTCCGAATAGTCAATTTTAAATGAGATTGACTATACCTTTGGTTAGAGATTAAACCAAAAATTTTATATATACAAGCGTATACGAAAATATACGGCAATACCCTGGATATTATTATCTAGTTTTTGTTGATTCTTCTGCATCAAATCTGTTTGGGAACAGGCTTTTCCAAAAATCAGCAGTCTGGAAAAAGTAGCTACTACTGAGTGTCCTTATACTTGGTAAAATCCAAGTGTAACGATCAAGTGATATAGTCATGACTACCGGAAGCAACGAAGTTCAGCCAACAACTAAGGGTGCTGATGCTATTGATGAGGCGATCGCCCAAGGAATTGATTTTGACGGTACTCCCATTCCACCTGCCAAGCTGGAACTTTATCATCAAGTCATGGGATTAGAGGCAAATAGACAGCGTAGTGGCGTTAGTAATACTATGCGATCGCGCATAGTCAGGATTGGGGCTAAACATATCCCCCAAGATGAACTCGACCAAAAGCTAGTAGATGCTGACTTCGCACCTCTTAAGGAAAAAGAAATTGCCTTTTTTTACGGCGGCAAATAAAATTAGCTTGCATTATGATAACAAGACATATATAATAAACACGCTGGCTTTATCTAAAGCCTTTTTTTGTGTGGGCGCGTAGCTCAGTGGATAGAGCAATTGCCTTCTAAGCAATCGGCCGCAGGTTCGAGTCCTGCCGCGCTCGTTTTAACTAAATAGAAACCTTCAAACATAGTGAAGTGATATAATTACTGCCTCCGTTGAGGCTTCATTCTTGTTACATCACACTAAAAACAAAGGCGATGTTGCTGCGACAAAAGCAATAGCAGACTTAACCTTGAAAGGATATTTGATTCTCACACCTGTTGTTTGTGAGCATTCCCCTTTTGATTTTGTTGCCTACAAAGACAATAAGTTTTATAAAATACAAGCAAAATATGCAGGAGATAACAAAGTAGTACATAAAACTGTATGGGTGGACAAAAACGGCATCCATCGAAAAAAGTATAAAACAGATGACTTTGATTTTTATGCTGTTTATCTACCTGATATAGATAAAGTTGTTTATCCATCGATTAAATTTGGTGGCTGTTGTATAAATACTCAAATACCTAATTCAGCAACACCTTTTTACTGGTGGGAAGACTTTATAGGTTTTACAGAAGACGCACCGAAACGAAATTATAAAGAATTCGGAGTTGATTTAACAACTAGAAAAGTTAACCTAGACTCAAGAATTCACACCAGAAAAGTAGAAAGACCATCCAAAGAAGAACTGCAAAAATTAGTTTGGGAAAAACCAACAACACAAATAGCCAAAGACTTTGGTGTATCTGACAAAGCGGTGGAAAAATGGTGTAAAGTTTATGGAGTCGAAAAACCACCCAGAGGTTACTGGATTAAGAAAATTTACGAGAAAATATAAAAAATTATTAAATAATTTACCAAGCAGCAAACTCCAAGTTAGTGTAGCAAAATTGACTCTCAAACATACTTATAATTTCTAACCTAACAGGAGTTTCAAATATGCCAATGACCCTGATTAAGGGCAACTATAGAGTTGTGAAAGCTTCTCCTGACGGTGATTCTATCCGGTTTTATCCTAATAACCCCGAAAACTGGAAGAAATTACCTACGCGAATCCAAACTAACCATTCTGGCGGCGCACAGTTACGTCTGGATAGTATTGATGCTCTGGAAACACATTTTCAAACTAAGATAAGCAGTTTGGGTACTCAGCATCAACCACTAGAATATGCTCATGCTGCTGCGAGTGAGTTGTTAAAATTTTTAGGATTTAAAAATATTACCCGTAATTCCAGAGAAGTAGTTACTGAAGCACAACCAGAACAAGTTCCTGGTTTTATTCTCACCCGCTTTGCAGATGCTTATGGTAGAAGTGTAGCTTTTGCCTTTAAAGGAGAATCAGAAGCTGAGGACGGGACTAGTGTTTTCTTCGATAAATCTTTAGTGAAAAAAAGCGCTAATTATCATCTAATCTCAAAAGGGCTAGTTTACCCAACTTTTTATTCCAAATTATATCCAGATATTCGCAAACAATTAACTATTGCAGCAGAAAAATCTCGTCAAGAACAGAAAGGTTTGTGGCAAGTAGATCAAACTAATGCAGGTTTTGTTTTAGAAACATTAGAAACAATTACTGACAAAGTTGTAATTCTACCTAAATTGTATAGACGGTTGCTTAGTTATCTTGGCATTAATGATGGCAGTGTATCTTTAGCAGGTTTTTCCAACTACCTTAAATCTGTAGATGACAAACTGATTATTATTACCGAAGGTCATGTGACAGGATTTGATTATGTGGTTGAAGTTGATGGTCAAAATCTAAAGTTAAATTACCAGCCTGAAGATTTGGTATTTATTGAAAAATAATTACTCATCCTCAACTGCGTACACTGTAAACTCTTTGTGTCTTGGTGTCTTAGTGGTTCAAGAATTGAATTTTACCACCAAGGCATAAAGTCACCAAATATCTTCAAGGCAGTTCGTCATCAGTCAAATAACCATTAACTAATAACAAATGTAGAGACGTGTCATGGCACGTCTATCCAACAAATAATCATTAACCACTAACTAATCCTTTATTTCCCCTACATCCTCTTGGGCAATAAGGTTTTTTGTGCTTACATATAAACAGGTGAAGTTTTGTAAAGAACATTGACTGCTACTTTTACACCGACAAACAACTTAACATTGCCTACGGGGTGGCACCGTCTTACTCCAATATGGCAAGGTGCGGAGGAAATTATTCAACAAGGTTTGCCACATGCTCAACTAGCACCAGCTTGGCAATTGCTACTTTTAGGTGACGGCTCCCCAACTAGACACTTACAATTGCTCACAGGTGAGCCAACGGAAGTGGATGTCATTGACATGTCTTTGGTTGGTATGGATTTGGACAGCGCTCCTGACTTAATTAAAGCTGTACCAGGGCCACGACTGCGACGCCAAGTATGGCTACGTACTGCTTCTGGGCAAAGACTAGCCTATGCTACTTCATGGTGGGAAGCCTCTCATGTGGATGAATACTTACAAAATCGTTCATTACCTATTTGGGCAAGTTTAGCCCGTCTCCGCACAGAATTGTATCGAGATATCCAAGGAATATACTACGGTTACTCAGATGCATTACAGTCTGGCTTTAATGAGGAAGGGCCATTTTGGGGGCGTCATTACTTGTTT
This sequence comes from Pelatocladus sp. BLCC-F211, assembly GCF_041928655.1. NCBI lineage: Bacteria > Bacillati > Cyanobacteriota > Cyanophyceae > Nostocales > Hapalosiphonaceae > Pelatocladus > Pelatocladus sp. BLCC-F211. The sequence goes on from NZ_JBHFLM010000045.1 coordinate 14,026, forward strand.
TGGCATCATGGACAGCCGTTAACTTTAATCTATGAAGTATTCTCGCCGTATTTAACAAAGTACTTGGGATCAACCCAGCTAGTGCTAAAAGATAAAGAGCAGGAGACAAAAGAATTGTTAGTTAATGAACGCTGACATTTTGGCAGATCAAATCGAATACTACCGTCAACGTGCCTCAGAATACGATGAGTGGTTTTTGCGTCAGGTTGTATTGTGAAGATTTTCCATGAACCACTTCAATTAGAGAAATCTTTGCAAAATTTAGGTTGGTCTGGTAGTGTAAAGCGCACTGCAAACTACTTTCTTTATAGTTTGGTTTATCCAGCAACAAATTCTCAATAAGTCGGCACAAATGTAGAGACGTGCCTTAGCGAAGCCATGCGCGACAGCGCTATTGGCACCTCTCTACTAGTTGGTGTCGTCATTTGTTATTTATCATTAGTTAAGTTATTAGTTATTATTTACTGGTAAGGGTTTGGTGCATGTTTACTTTTCGTAACATAGCTATATTTATTCTTATCAACTTAGTTGGAATAGCCAATATTACTGAGTTAGTACATGCTAATCATGTAACTTAAGAAACTTGCTTTTTACAAAAAATACTTAATTATTACTGATAATTACAGTTTTGAGAACCATCAAAGATAATATTTTATTAATTAATTAGAGCCTCAAAACTAGATAAGCTCTGCTTTCTAGAAATATAAATTTTTTATAATCAAACTTACTAACAAGTTTAGAAACCAAACCGAATTCCTATAGTTCATACAGCAATGGCAATTTGGGAAAAAAATGGTAACTTATTACCGAAGTATATTGCACTGTCTATTGTAATAAACAATGTAATTAACATTTTCAAAGATCAGGAAACCTTTTGGTTTACCTTGCCAACAAGCAAGTAGAGAGTTCCCTATAATGAGGTATTTGTTTCAATGGCGCTGCCCGTCGTATCTGTTTCGATGAAGAAAAAAAAACCATCTCTGGTACTCACACTCTCGTCTGCTGGGATATTAATTGGTGGAGGTGTTGCGGCGTATTGGTTGTTAACTCAGGGACAATCATGGTCTAGAAATTTACCAGTAGGTGCAAATATCATTCCCCAAGATGCACTGTTTACAGTTTCCCTGACTACCTCACGCACTCAATGGCAGAAACTAAGAGAGTTTGGGACAAAAGAAACTCAAACCGAACTAGATAAGAATTTAGTACAGTTGCGCGATCGCTTTCTGACTAATAATGGTTACGACTTTCAAAAAGATATTAGTCCTTGGGTTGGCGAACAAGTCACAATTGCAATTCTGAATCCAGAAACTACTAAATCTACATCTAAACCTGTAGCCAGCGATAGTAATACTAGCACTAATCAAAAGTCTACGGTGGTAGTGCTACCGATTAAAAATCCCGAACAGGCAAAGAAGATATTAGCACAACCAAGAAATCCAAAAGCAGATAAATGGATTAATCGTACCTATGAAGGAATTGCCATCAACGAAACTAACTTACCATCGGGAGAAAGCTTATCAGCAGCAGTAATAGATCAGCGCTTCTTGGTGATCACTGATAATCCTAAAAATACAGAACGTGCGATTCAAGCATATAAAAATAAAACCTCCCTTGCTACCACTGCGGGATTTACGGATAATTTTCCGAAAATTGCTACTTCTCAAGCTTTTGCCCAGTTCTATGTAAATATACCTTCATCGGCGAAAATAGCTGCTGCATCTGGTAATCGTCATTTACCTGCTCAAGTTTTAGCACAGTTACAAAATAACCAAGGTTTAGCTGGAAGCATTTCTTTAGAGTCACAAGGTATACGCATTAAAGGCATTTCCTGGCTTAATCCCAATAGTCAACGCACACTCAGGGTAGAAAATAAAGCCGGAAAGATGCCAAGCCTCGTACCACCCGAAACATTGATGATGCTTTCTGGCGGTAACTTACGGCAATTGTGGACAGACTACGTTTCCACATCACAAGGAAATCCTCTCTCACCTATTGCGCCAGAACAGCTCAAAGCAGGTGTAAAATCTTTGACAAATCTTGATTTTGAGCAAGATTTATTGAGTTGGATGGGTGATGAATTTTCAGTTTCAGTCATTCCCAACCGTCCCAAAGACACTTTATCAGATAATTTCCGTGCCTCTTTAGTATTCATGGTGCAAGCAAGCGATCGCACCCACGCGGAAACATCTCTGACAAAACTTGATGAAGTCATGAAAACTCAATACCAATTCCAGATTCAACAGACAACAATAGCAGGTAAACCCGTTGTCAACTGGATTGGACCTCTGGGAACCTTAACTGCTAGCCACGGTTGGTTAGACGGAGATGTTGCTTTCCTAGCACTTGGCGCTCCTATTAGCGATAAGATTATTCCCAAACTTAACAATACTTTAGCTAACGCTACATTATTTCAACAAACAGTACCTTCAGAACCCAATCCTACCAATGGTCAGTTTTTCTTAGATGTAGAACGGGCAGCTCAAAACTTTCCCCTACCGACTTTACTACCAAATCAAAAAATATTCTTAAATGCAACACGCTCAATCGGGATCACATCTGCGATTGATGATAGTCGTAGTAATCGCTACGACATTTTTCTCGCACTCAAAAAAGCTGAAAATTTAGGTTCTTCATCTAGTCAAGAGAGTGGGAAATAGGGAGCGGGAATCGGCGATCAGGGATTGGGGACAAGGAGGACAAGGAGGATAAGGAGGACAAGGAGGATAAGGGAGCAGGGAGAATAAATAACCAATCCCCTTTCCCCTTTCCCCTTTCCCCAATCCCCAATGACAAATGACTAACCACTAATTACGCCGAAACAGCTAGGATCAATACTGTGAGAATCCATACCTCTAAGAATCGACAGGGGAAAACACTTTATGAATTTGCTTCAACTCCAAAGTTGGCTAGATAATACTTCCTTTGCTGTCCTGTTTGCCACAATGCTGATTTATTGGAGTGGGGCGGCTTTTCCCAACTTGCCGTACTTACCAGCATTAGGAACAGCAGGAATGGCGATCGCGAATTTGTGTATTGCCACAATGTTAGGGGCGCGATGGCTAGAGGCTGGTTATTTTCCTCTCAGCAATTTGTATGAATCTTTGTTTTTCCTGGCTTGGGGAATCACTACTATCCATCTGATTGCAGAAAACAGCAGTCGCAGCCGTTTGGTGGGAGTTGTTACCGCCCCAGTAGTTATGGGTATTACTGCTTTTGCCACCCTCACACTACCATCCGAAATGCAAGTAGCAGAACCTTTAGTACCTGCATTGAAATCAAATTGGCTGATGATGCACGTTAGCGTCATGATGTTGAGTTACTCTGCTTTAATGGTTGGTTCACTTTTGGCGATCGCTTTTCTTGTTGTCACTCGTGGCCAAGATATCCAACTCCAAGGTAGTTCTGTCGGTACAGGTGGCTACCGCAGCAAGGACTACCGCTTACAAAAAGCAGGTGAATTAGTTTCTCAATCACAAGCAATTATTGCAGAGAATAATGGTAATGGTGTTGTCCGTTATGACTCTACCAACAATGGTAAGACTGCCGTATTAGATACCGTATTAGCACCGACAATCCAAAATCCAAAATCCGATATTCAAAATTCTCAACCTCTTTCTCCCCAACGCCTTAGCCTTGCTGAAACTCTAGATAATATTAGCTATCGGATCATTGGACTCGGATTTCCTCTGCTCACAATTGGTATTATTGCTGGTGCAGTTTGGGCGAATGAAGCCTGGGGTTCTTACTGGAGTTGGGACCCGAAAGAAACTTGGGCGCTAATTACCTGGTTAGTCTTTGCAGCATACCTCCACGCCCGCATCACTCGTGGTTGGCAAGGACGTCGCCCAGCTATTCTAGCTGCTAGTGGTTTTGTGGTTGTCTGGATTTGCTATTTGGGTGTGAATTTGTTAGGTAAGGGTTTACACTCCTACGGCTGGTTCTTTTAGGAATCTGTTTCCTCACCCCTTTTTGCTGACAAATAGGGGTAGCCAGACTCTTCATGCCTTTAACAGTCTATTCTCTTGAGCCTAACTGCTGATTTTTATGAGTGCAGAAATTATTTGTGTTGGTACTGAAATGCTGTTAGGAAATATCCTTAACAGCAATGCTCAATATTTAGCAATTCAATTAGCAAAATTAGGGATTCCTCACTACTATCAAACAGTCGTCGGGGATAATCCTCAAAGGCTCAAGGATGTTATTCAAATAGCTGGTCAAAGAGCAAAGATATTAATTTTTACAGGCGGTCTTGGCCCTACACCAGATGATTTAACCTGTGAGACTATTGCTGATTTTTTTGGCGCTCCCTTGGTCGAACAGTCGGAGATTATCGAAGATATTACTCGCAAATATGCTCAACGCGGTCGGCAAATGTCACCCAGCAATCGTAAGCAAGCTTTGATACCCAAAGGTGCAGAAATTTTACCTAATTCTACGGGTACAGCACCGGGTATTATCTGGCAACCTCAACCGGGATTAACGATTTTTACTTTCCCTGGCGTACCGAGTGAAATGCAGCAGATGTGGGAAGAAACCGCAGTACCCTATTTGCGAAACCTTGGTTGGGGTCAGGAAATTATTTACAGTCGAATGTTGAAGTTTTGGGGAATTCCTGAATCTGCTTTAGCTGAAAAAGTTGCTGTTTATCTCAATTTGACCAATCCCACTGTAGCACCCTACGCTAGCAAAGGAGAAGTCAAGCTAAGGGTTTCAGCAAAAGCTACTTCTGAAGCTGAAGCACGGGAATTGATTGCACCTATACAGAAGCAACTTCAAGATATTGCAGGGCTGGATTATTATGGTGCTGATGATGACACGCTGGCTTCTGTGGTTGGTGAGTTATTGCGTAGTTGGGGAGAAACCCTCTCAGTGGCAGAATCCTGCACCGGCGGCGGATTAGGGCAGATGTTGACAGAAATTTCGGGAAGTTCTGATTATTTCTGGGGTGGGGTAATTTCTTATGATAACTCTATTAAAGTTAATCTTCTGGGTGTCAATACCGCAGATTTAGAAAAATTTGGAGCAGTCAGTGGTACTGTTGCAGAACAAATGGCCTTGGGAGTGCGATCGCGTCTGGGAACTAGTTGGGGACTAAGTATTACTGGTATTGCTGGCCCGACCGGTGGAACTGAGACTAAGCCAGTTGGTTTAGTCTATATCGGTTTGGCAAAACCAAACGGCGAAGTGGAAAGCTTTGAATATCGTTGGGGTGCAAGACGGAGTCGATCTTTAGTTCGTCATCTCAGCGCTTGTAGTGCTTTAGATCAACTACGAAGGAAGTTGCTAACAAGGTAAAATCATGCAGCACCGAACTTGGCTAGCACCCAAATTGATGGAACTCAACAATGGATAATTTTGCAATTATTACGTTCTCAGGGCTTTTAGCTTAATCCTGTAAAAATAAATACTCACACTTGATGTTTAATATCATTCTCCATTAATTTACATAAATTAACAAACTTTTTTCGTAAAAGCCTCAGAAGAGCTTGATTAGTTATATAGCAACCAATAAAAATTCACTAACTTAAAGAGGCTAAAATGCATCTATCTTATCGTGGCGTTCGTTATCAACATCAGGCTACTCAAGTATCTACTTTAGATAATACAAAAAAAGGTTCTTACCGAGGAGCGCCTTACAGCATCAATCAAGTTAAAAATACTACGAATCAAAAATGTTTGCAACTTAAATATCGTGGTATTGATTATAAAAGTTGTCTCGCTTAATGAGAGATTTTCTCATAATTACATTTTTCAAGCTAGACTGTCATGTGATAAATCACACAACGAGGGTCTAAAATACCTCTTTCCTGTTCCCTGTTCCCCATTTTCAAGCTAGAACTAAATTATCCCGATGGACTACAGTTTCTGCACCTTCATATCCTAAAATTCCTGGAATTTCGCTGGAATGACGTCCACAAATTTTTTGTAGGTCGGCTTTGCTATAATTTACTAATCCTCTGGCGATTTCGTTACCTTTAGAATCGCACAACAGCACAGCGTCCTGTGTATCAAATTCCCCTGCTAAGGCTGTGATACCAGCAGCTAACAAAGATTTCCCAGCTTGAGAAATTGCGACTACTGCTCCTTCGTCTAAATACAATTTTCCACTAGGAACTAAACCGTAGGCGATCCAGCGTTTACGAGCCGATGTTGGTTCTAGATGGGGTTCAAAATGAGTTCCAATCGGTTCACCTTGTAGTATTTTTTCTATATTTTGACAACGTTTACCTTCGGTAATTACGGTACGGACGCCAGCAGCAGTAGCAATTCGGGCTGCGGAAATCTTCGTTACCATACCACCTGTACCCCATTGGGAACCTTGATTTCCTGTTTGCACCTGTAATTCTTCTAATTCTTTTATACTGCTAACTAGGGCGATCGGTTGGGCATCAGGTACAGAACGAGGATCGGCAGAGTAAAGTCTATCTACATCAGTAAGCAAAAATAACCAATCTGCATGTACTAAGCTAGCAACTAAAGCAGAAAGAGTATCATTGTCACCAAATTTTAATTCCTCCACTGCTACCGTGTCATTTTCGTTCACCACAGGAATTACACCTAATTCCAGTAATTCTTTAAAGGTGTTGTAGACGTTTAGATAGCGACTGCGCTGCACCAAGTCACTACGAGTTAACAATACTTGAGCTATTGGCTGTTGCAGGGTGGTAAATAAATCATCATAGATACGCATTAACCGTCCTTGTCCAACTGCTGCTACCGCTTGTTTGAGGGCGATCGCTTTTGGTCTTTCTGTTAAACCCAAGCGCGCACAACCCACTCCCACAGCACCAGAGGAAACCAAAATCACCCGATTTCCCTGTCGCCGCAAATCCGACAGAGTTTCGGCTAAAGTTGCAATGGTAGAAATTGCTAACTGTCCAGTTTCTGGCTGCGTGAGACTAGAAGTACCGATTTTGACAACGATGGTTTTGGTCATTTGTCATTTGTCATTTGTCATTTATCATTTATCATTTATCATTTGTCATTGGTATTTATTTTCTCCCTTCCCTTATCCCCCTTGTCCCCAACTCCCACTCCTGCCAAAATCAAATTAATTGCTTCTTGAGTATATTTTTCAATCATTTCTGAACTCAGCCTATCAACATCTGGGGTGAGATGTTTAATATTCTCATGAGCATTAAAGTAAAAAGTACAGATACCAGCAATTTGTAAACATACTAGAAATGAATCTAGTTGGCGAAAATTCCCCTCCGCCATACCTCGTTCTAAGACTTTGATGATATGGGCAAAGGTTTTTTGCCAATTACCTAATTTAAAATATTTGCCTTGATTTTGATTGGCTTCTTGAAACCAAAGCATTCCCCGAAAAGGATGAGCAGCTTCGTAAGCGATCGCCACTCTGATGAAACTCTTCAGTGCTTCTGGGGGTGATAGTTTTTCAACATCGAGTTGCTCAAGCATATCATGCATTTCCGTTGCCGGACGTTGCAAGACTGTTTTATACAACCCTTCTTTGTTCTCAAAATAATAGTGGATCATCGCTGTAGTTACGCCTGCACCTTTAGCGATCGCCTCTATCCGCGCCCCACTCAACCCGTGTTTAGCAAATTCTGCTTCTGCTGCATCCAAAATTTGCTTTTTTGTCGCCTCCGGATCTCTAACTTGGCGACTAGTGTTAGACAAGCGTCTCATCTTAGCTGAACGAACCACTACTGTCAAAATTCTCCACAAACATGTTTTTATAGCCTATCCTGATACATTGAAATTGTTAATTAATGAAAAAATTAATTAACACTTGACAATATAGGCAATACTAAATCATACTAATTAAAAAATTAATTAATAAAAGGGCAATAACATGAAATCCATGCTGGCTGGCGCTCCCTGGTTACTGGCACATAAATCCATGTTGGAAGTTAATAAACCCAAAAAATTCTCTATCTACGGCTCAGACTATGTGTTATGGAAAGATACGACGGGTAAAATTAACGCCTTACCAAACGCTTGTCCTCATATGGGAGCAATGTTATCAGAAGGTTGGTGTGAACAAAAAAACGATAATACCAGCGTAGTAGTATGTCCGTTTCACGCCTTAGAATTTGATGGTGAAGGTTGTACTATTTTGCCAGGTTCACAGAAGAAAACAATACCACAATTGCAACCGTTAGAGTTAATTATTCAAGGGGATTTTATTTGGTCTTATGGTGGGCAAGAACCAAAAGTCAAAATCCCTGAAATTTTAAATAAAATTGCTGCTGAGTATGACTTTATCGGTTACACAGCAGACACCAGCGTAGAGACGGATTTGCTTCCTATGCTGTTAAATATGCATGATTATAACCATCAAAACGGTACTCATCGCCCACTATTTCGGATCACAGAAGTCAATTTCAGAAATTTTATTGACAATGGGCATGAATCTCACGCTTTTTATGATATGCCAACAGCACCTACAACTGTAGCTGAAAAAATCAAAAAGCCCGATTTGTTTTTAATAGCAAAAGAAATCAAAGCGCATTTAGAAAATCACTTTCCGTCTTTAGTCATTTTTCATGGAGAAACTGCGATTGGTAAAGTTGCTCAATGTCATTTGTTTGTACCAGAATCGGAAACGCGGACACGCACCTATGTATTAATGTTTGGTAAACCCAAACATCCAGTATTTAAAATATTCAGTCAGAGTATTCTTAACTTTGCCAAAGTAGTTGTAGAACAAGATACAGATATTTTGCTGAAGATTTATCCAAAGACACCTCAAAAAATTAAGCTCAATAACGAAGTTGGTATGGATTGGGTACGGCGAAATTTTGAGAATTGGCCTGAAATTTCAGAACCAAATTTCTCTAAGTAAGTCGGCGTCAAAAATTGAATGTTTGTAGTAAGCACTTTAGTGCAGAAGTTCTTACTAAGGGCTAATTTGCAAAGTTCGGTTGATTCGCGCCGACTGACTTAGTGATCACAAAGATTTAAGCACGCTTGGTGCTTATACCAATTCTGTATGAAGATGCGCCTAATTATATAAGGAACGAGCCACATAGACGCGCAAGCGGTGAGCCAGTGCGGTGGACGGGTGCTTACCCTTCGGGAACCCTTTCAGGGAACAGAAGCCGCTTACGCGTCTACCCCGGCATAAAGCACCTGGCGAACCCGTAGGGCTTCCGGCTAGGGTAGGGCGCAAAGGACACAAAGAAAGAAGAAGTCAATAAAATTTGGCGCAGCCTCATAAAGAAATGGTATTACTACAAACTTATCAAAATTAATGAAACAGACTTATAGAGGGAAAAGGAAAAAGTATATCTGAAAATTTCAGGTATTTTTGGATGCGATCGCTCTATTTTGAGCCAGTTTTAATTTTTTTCAACCGTTAAAATTTACTTAATTGTTTAGATATTTTTATCGTTGAAGAGAGAATTGCTCATATTTAAGCTAAAAAAAATTAAGCTAAAAACAAAAGTTTTGATAGAGGAAAAACAGTTATAAAAGTTAACAATATTTGATTGATAAAAATCAAAAACTAATGTACAACGTGATCGTAAGACCAGGGAATTTTTCTCTTTTGATATAGCAGTCTCACTAAGTAGAGATTGTGAGTCTTAATTGATGGTGTGAGGGAATAACGACGATTTGCATTTAACAATAATACACTGTTTTGTCGTCTCAAAATTACTGAATTACTAGTAATTTCTGATTAATCTGTCTACATTCATTTTTGAAAGAAACTAGTCATGACCACAACTTTAACAAAAGGCGAAAGCGGTAGTCTGTGGGATAGATTCTGTCAATGGATTACTAGCACTGAGAACAGGCTTTACGTCGGCTGGTTTGGCGTATTGATGATTCCAACGCTATTAACCGCAACCATCTGTTTTATTATTGCCTTCATTGCTGCACCACCTGTTGATATTGACGGTATTCGTGAACCTGTTTCTGGTTCTTTGTTATATGGCAACAACATTATCACTGGTGCTGTTGTACCCACATCCAATGCCATTGGATTGCACTTTTACCCAATTTGGGAAGCATCTTCTATGGATGAATGGCTCTACAATGGTGGGCCATACGAACTAATAGTTTTCCATTTCCTCATCGGTATCTTCTGTTGGATGGGACGACAATGGGAACTTAGCTATCGCTTGGGTATGCGTCCTTGGATTTGCGTTGCTTATTCTGCTCCTGTAGCTGCTGCTACCTCGGTCTTTTTAATTTATCCAATTGGACAAGGTAGTTTCTCTGACGGAATGCCTTTAGGCATCAGTGGTACATTTAACTTCATGCTTGTGTTCCAAGCGGAACATAATATCCTCATGCACCCCTTCCATCAACTTGGTGTAGCTGGGGTGTTTGGTGGTTCATTGTTCTGTGCCATGCATGGTTCTTTGGTGACTTCCTCCTTAGTACGGGAAACCACTGAGAGTGAATCTCTGAACTATGGATACAAGTTTGGTCAAGAACAGGAAACCTATAGTATCGTTGCTGCTCATGGTTACTTTGGCAGGTTAATCTGGCAATATGCTAGTTTCAACAACTCTCGTTCCTTGCATTTCTTTTTGGGTGCTTGGCCTGTAGTTTGTATCTGGCTTACGGCCTTGGGTATCAGCACAATGGCGTTTAATTTGAATGGGTTCAACTTTAACCAATCAATTCTTGATTCCCAGGGTCGTACTGTTAATACCTGGGCTGATGTACTCAATCGTGCCAACCTGGGTATAGAAGTGATGCACGAGCGTAATGCTCACAACTTCCCATTAGATTTGGCAAGTGATGAAGCTGTACCTGTAGCAATGAATGCTCCTGCAATAAATGGATAGTTAGCTTTTGGTGAATAAAAAAGCGCTCTCTAGATGAGGGCGCTTTTTTACAGTTATCTTGTAGCTACTAACTGATAAATTGGTGATGAACAACAGATTTTAGACATCTGACGCACCCTACTAATATGCCAATTGCATAAGTCTTGTTACACTTATTTAAGTTATCAATTTTAACATTTAGGTGTAGTTTTCATCAAACACCAATAGGTACACTCACAAAATAATCCACAGTTCCTAACCAAGGCAATCCCGGCATCTGGTATGGTTGAAAATACAGACTTTCTAAACCTCCATATTTAACTATGTGAGTCAAGAAATGTAGAGAACCTGTCAGCAAATCGCTGCCATTTGGTTCTGAGGTATTTTCCCACTCTAATTTTGGTTGCAATCTGACTAAGTTTGTCACAGATTTAAATAAATTATTTGCCGGAGTATATAATCTGATAAAAGTAGATATAGAGCGACGGATCTCAGCTTCGATTAGCTCTGGATTTTTAATTTTATTATCTTCAATAATTCCGCCAAATCGTTTATTGAGAAATGCTTTTATATGTTCTGAATATTTAATGGCATCATACTGATAGATCGCTTTGGAAATCTGAGCTTGACGGTCAGAGTTCAGCATTAATCCAACTAAATAAGCGGCAATATTTGCAGTATAATCTGAGTCGCTAGCTAAATTTTTTAGTACTTCCTTAAGATTAATTTTTGTAGTTTGGTCAGATTTAGATCGATAAAAAATGATCGCCGAACCGATGTCTCCAGCCCATGAAGTATGATCGCCCGTCCAACTAGTTAAATCAGATTTACTCATTCCTAAAGAATTTATTTGGTCTGAAAGTGAGGCAATAAAATGAGCAAAATCAAGATTTTCACCACTCAACACTAATTCTTGATTTAGCTTTCCCTTCAATTCTCCCTCAATATATTTTTGATTGTATCCTGTTGCTAAACTCCATAGCTTCGTTGTGTATTCTGGTTTAGTGTACCCACGCAAATGATTGGCTATTTCATAACTAGATTTACCAAAGTTTTCACCTTCGATTTTTTCAATGAAATTTAACACTTCTTGTAATTTAGACATAAATTGAGAAATTAGGCTAAGTACAGTTTGCTTTTACACAATAATCTACCTACTGTGATCACTAATTTCCGAATAGATTAAATAGCCATCACCAAAATGAATGAAAAACCTCATCAAACCACAACAGCAAGCAAGAATTTTTGGCATGGAAATCTACACCTAGTTTACGCTCATCGCCAAAACCAAACTCAACTGATTTTTAATCAAAATCAAGCACCACTAAAAGTGCAACGTCCTTTTTATCCAGAAGGACAAAAAGTCTGTCATAGTGTGATTTTACATACAGCTGGGGGTGTTGTTGGAGGCGATCGCTTATCTTATAACTTCCACCTCCAACCCCATTCTCAAGCATTAATTACTACCGCAACTGCTGGAAAAATTTACCGTAGTAACGGCATGACTGCCAAACAAGTGATTGAGATTAAAGTTGATGATGGTGCTTGTTTAGAGTGGTTGCCGCAAGAAACAATTGTTTTTGATGGTGCATTATATCGTCAGGATTTACGTATAAATTTAGCTACGAAAGCTAGTTATATTGGCTGGGAAATTACTAGATTTGGGCGCAGTGCGAGAGGAGAGAAATTTTTGCAAGGAGAGTGGCGATCGCACACCGAAATTTGGCAGCAAGACAAACCCCTGTGGATAGATCGGCAATGGCTACCAGGTAGCGAAGAAGTTTTTCATAGTCCCCACGGTTTGGCAGGACAACCAATTGTAGGTAGTCTAGTCTACATTGGGCAAGAAATATCACCAGAATTAGTACATCAAGCACGAAATCTGTGGGAACCCACTCTCACCCACTCTCAAATAGGTGTGACTCGATTAGAACATGGACTTTTGTGTAGATATCGTGGATCTTCAACTACTGAGGTGAGAAACTGGTTTATCGGTGTTTGGCAGTTATTACGCATGTCTTTTTTGAGTCGTGGTAGCTGTGTGTCAAGAGTTTGGCAGGTTTGAACCACAAAGACACACTAGACACGCTTAGGGAGTACTCTGTCAAGATCAGAAAGTTTGTAGTAAGGACTTGAGTCCTTATTTTTTAAGCACTAAAGTGCTTACTACAAACCATTAGAACACAAAGGAAGAGTGAGCAAATGCAACTGACGCCGCAGGAAAAAGACAAATTACTCATTTTTACTGCTGCTTTACTCGCAGAAAGACGTAAAGACAGAGGTTTAAAGTTAAATTATCCAGAGGCTATTGCTTATATTTCTGCTGCAATATTAGAAGGTGCGAGAGATGGTAGGACAGTTGCAGAGTTGATGAGTTACGGTACTACCTTGTTGACGCGAGATGAAGTCATGGAAGGAGTAGCAGAAATGATTCATGAGGTGCAAGTAGAAGCGACTTTTCCTGATGGGACAAAGTTAGTGACTGTGCATAATCCCATTCGTTAGCCTGAGTAATATGAAAGTAAATTTCTTATTGCAGACTGAGTTACCTTAAATGAACGGAGACAAATGAGCTTCTTTTGATGACTTTTCCGTAATGACTGAATGACTGTCAACCACCAAGGTATTATGTATAACTATAATCCGTTAGAATGCCTACCTTCATCGGCAGAATTGCCAGATTCAGATGATACGCCTGTGGATAATGAACTGCAAATATTAATTCCCAATTTATTATTAGCGATCTTAGCCGCGATTTGGCAAAGCAGAGATGACTGGTTTTTCGGCATTAACATGGGAATTTACTATACACCCAGTAAACCTGCCATAATTCCTGATGGTTTTTTGAGTTTAGGTGTAGAACGTTTTGTTGGTGAAAATGGACGTTCTAGTTATGTTTTGTGGGAAGAAGAGAGTATTCCACCAATTTTAGCTTTAGAAGTTGTTTCTCAAACTTATAGTGGCGAATATGAACAGAAAAAAATAGACTATGCCCAATTAGGCATTTTGTATTATGTCATTTATGCACCAACACGGCTACGTCGTAAGCGTCAACGTTTAGAAGTTTATCGTTTAGTTAATGGTGAATACATTTTACAACCAGGCGATAAAGTTTGGATGCCGGAAATTGGTTTAGGTATTGGACGGGAACAGGGTATTTATCAAGGACGAACAAGAGAATGGTTGTTTTGGTATGACGAAAATGGCAACAGATACCAAACCCCAGAAGAACAATTGCAAAATTTATTAGCTAGATTACAGCAGCAAGGAATTGACCCAAATAAACTTTAATTTTGTTGACAGTTGACGGTTAACAGTCATTTTATAAATACTAATATTATGATTCCTGGAGAAATAATTACATCACAAGGCGAAATAGAACTGAACGCGGGGCGTCCCACTATAAAATTACAAGTGGCAAATACAGGAGACAGACCAATCCAAGTAGGTTCCCACTTCCACTTTTTTGAAGTCAACGCCGCCTTAAACTTTGATCGCGAACAAGCACGAGGAATGCGCCTCGATATTCCCGCCGGAACAGCAGTGAGATTTGAACCAGGTGATGAAAAAGAAGTCACTTTAGTTCCTTTTGCTGGAACTCGCCAAGTCTACGGATTCAACGCCAAAATTAACGGAAATTTAGATAGTTAAAATCACTAAACCCTATTTTCATTAAACAAGGTAGAGAATAAATGCTACGTACCTGCGATGGAGTTAGCAACTACTGTTGTAGCTGCAATTAAATTTTGTGCAAAAGCAGCATATCCATTTGGACAACGATTTTTGAGAATTGCTAAATCAATCTCAAAAGCAAGTTTCCATCGAATTTGTAGAGGGCGTTGATTACCACTATTTTCAGACAGATAGGTTGATTGTGCGATCGCATTTTCCAAAATATCTTTTCCACCATCTAATTCTTCTAAATTTTCCAGATGTTCAAGCTCTACACCTAAAATCCTTGCAACAGTTTGAGTATCTGCCAACAACCACATCTCAAAATTTTTAATCGCTAAACCTCCTGCACTGCGATCGCAAATTTTTTGCTCGTTAATATCTAGATGGTTATCACGAATTTTATTTAAGGCACGTTCTAAGTCAATTTGCCTTTGGTGAAGCTTATCATCTGCATCAACCACAATCAAAATCATATCAACTTCTTCAGGTTTCCACGCGATAATTACCTGCGCTAAATATTTTGGATCTAAAATTGAGTGTCCTACACGTCGTTTAAAGACTCGACTCTCGCTGATGGATGGATGTCTTTGTACAAAATCACAATCAGGTAATCCCAAATTATTAATTTCTCGTCTAATTAAGGTGTGAAGCGCCCCTTCTTTATTTCTTTCAATAACTTTTCCACCATCTTCTGGTTTAATATAGGGAATACTTGCTCCGAGTTCTGCTTCTCCTTCAGCAATTAGCCCAATACGAATCGCCCGATTCATACTGGATTACCTCCAAAAACATTCGTAAACCAAAGTTCACCTAACGCTCCATCGTAGGCTTCTAGGGCTTTTTGGAAGCGTTCAGAATCTATGGGTAAAGCATGAATTTGAGTTTTACCTTCACTGTCTAATTCAACAGCACGTACTTGCCGAGGTTCGACATAATTTAGCAACACAGGAGAATGAGTTGTGATTAAAACTTGAACGGGTTTACCTGTAATTCCCTCTGTGGAAATGATTTGCAATAGTTCCATCATTTTATGTAATAACCAAGGATGAACTCCGTTTTCTATCTCTTCAAAACAAATAATGCTTGGGGTATTTTCTTGATACAATGCGGTGAGAAATGCCAAAATTCTAAGTGTACCATCTGATATATCAGAAGCAGGGATATGATGTTCCGAATATCTGTCAATTAATTCCAGTAAAAATGTTCTATCTTCTCTACGAATTAATGAAATTCTCTTGATATTAGGAACAAGTCGTGTCAAACGTTCCTCCAATTCATCAAAACTTTTACGGTTACTGAGCAAAATATCAGCTAGAGCATCAACAATTCCCTGTCCTGTTTTATCCATACCACCAGATGATGGAATATTATTGGATAGACTAATTGGGGCAAAATCATAAATACTAACTTTTCTGAGTGCATTGGCTAGAGGAGAATTTAAATAATTATGAGAAACTAAAAAACTTCTTAGTTCCTGTGTATAACGATTCCCTACACTAAAAGTATTTCCCGAAGTCTCTTGATTCTTCTGAGCGTTAATAGTGACTATTCGCTGAGGATAATCAACGTGAATTGATATATTGAAAATTAAGTCTTTATTTTCTACACTTGGGTTATTACCAACCTCAAAGAAAAAATAATCTTGTTTTCCCTGCCAGAATTTTGATGCAATTTTCTGCTTGTTTGCATTTCCAGAGATTAAAGATTCAGCAAATAAATTTATTACATCCTGAGAATTTATATTAGTTATTAGTCTTTGGATAAAATCAGATAATACGTATAAAGCTTCACAAATATTCGATTTTCCAGAAGCGTTAGGGCCAATAAATACAGTTAATGGTTCTAAATAAACTTCAGTATCAAAAAGGCTTTTATAGTGCTGAACTCGCAATTTATGTAACATTTTACCTCAGCTTCAAATTCATTTGTTTGCTTAATATAATTCTATAATTCCTGCATTTCTAACTTTAATTTTAATTTAGTGTAAAATTATTTACAGACATTTACCACTACTACAAAATTATAAACTTATACAAAAATTCTCTCTCCCCTTGCCAAAATGCTCAAGAATAATCAAAGCAAAACCACTCTAGAAGTATATTATGAGTTACAGAATGGATCGCCGCGCTTACGCGGAAACCTATGGTCCGACGGTGGGCGATCGCATCCGCCTAGCCGATACAGAACTATTTATCGAAGTTGAACAAGACTTCACCATCTACGGCGATGAAGTGAAATTCGGCGGTGGTAAAGTCATTCGCGATGGGATGGGACAGTCCCCCATCTCTAACGCCGATGGTGCTGTGGATATGGTAATCACCAATGCTTTGATTCTCGATTGGTGGGGTATCGTCAAAGCAGATATCGGTATTAAAGATGGCAAAATCTTCAAAATGGGTAAAGCCGGCAATCCCTATATTCAAGATGATATAGATATTATTATTGGCCCTGGTACAGAAGCTGTCGCTGGTGAGGGTATGATCCTCACCGCTGGTGGTGTTGATTCCCACATCCACTTTATTTGTCCCCAACAAATCGAAGTGGCGATCGCATCCGGAATTACCACAATGATCGGGGGTGGTACTGGCCCAGCTACAGGTACAAATGCTACTACCTGTACACCCGGCCCTTGGAATATTTACCGAATGCTGCAAGCCGCCGACGCCTTCCCCGTCAACCTGGGATTTTTGGGTAAAGGTAACACCAGTCAACCTCAAGGGCTTGTAGAACAAATTTCAGCTGGTGCAATCGGATTAAAACTCCACGAAGATTGGGGAACTACACCAGCAACGATTGATACTTGCCTCAGCGTTGCTGATGAGTACGATGTACAAGTAGCAATTCATACTGATACCCTTAACGAAGCAGGATTTGTAGAAGACACCATCGCCGCCTTTAAAAATCGTGTCATCCACACCTATCACACCGAAGGCGCAGGTGGGGGACACGCACCCGATATCATTAAAGTCTGCGGTGAGGCAAATGTTTTACCATCTTCCACCAACCCCACTCGTCCTTACACAGTTAACACCCTTGATGAACACCTAGATATGTTGATGGTTTGTCATCATCTTGATCCGGGAATTGCTGAAGATGTAGCATTTGCTGAGTCACGTATCCGTCGCGAAACCATCGCTGCGGAAGACATTTTGCACGACTTGGGTGCATTCAGCATGATCTCTTCTGACTCCCAAGCAATGGGAAGAGTCGGAGAAGTAATAATTCGCACTTGGCAAACTGCACATAAAATGAAACTGCAACGGGGAAGCCTTGGTAGAGATAGTTTAGCCGATAATTTACGGACTAGACGCTATGTTGCTAAGTATACTATTAACCCAGCGATTACCCATGGAATTTCTCAATATGTGGGTTCAGTAGAAGAAGGTAAATTCGCAGATTTGTGTTTGTGGCGTCCGGCTTTTTTCGGCGTGAAACCAGAAATCGTCATTAAAGGTGGAGCGATCGCATGGTCACAAATGGGAGATGCTAATGCTAGTATTCCCACACCCCAACCTGTACATATGCGTCCGATGTTTGGCAGTTTTGCAGGTGCGCGTCACGCGACATCCTTAACTTTCGTTTCGCAAACAGCATTAGAAAACGAGATTCCTAGTCAGTTGAAGTTGCAAAAGCAAGCAGTTGCAGTTTCAGGAACACGCCAGTTAAGTAAGCAGGATATGAAGTTGAATGATGCACTACCGCAAATTGAAGTCGATGCAGAAACCTATGAAGTTAGGGCTGATGGGGAGTTGCTGACCTGTGAACCTGCAACAGTTTTACCAATGGCGCAACGCTATTTTTTGTTCTAGAGTGTGAACCAATCGAGATAATTCAATGCTAAGGCTCATGAGCGATTTGATATCATAAGGTATGTCAACACAGGAACTAACAGTCCAAGTAATCCTATGCCAAGGCTTACAAGAAAAATAACAGGTTATAAACATAAAGCCAACTCAGATCAGGATAGGTTTGACCGGATTCTTACTGTTAAACCTACCTCTTCGGTAGATAAGTTTGTTCGTGTTCGTGTTGTATGGAAGTTGCCAAATTTTAAGGTAGCTAATTCGCCAATAGAGGTACATCAATTCTCAGACAACAAATTATTGTTATCTAAGCGTGACAGCAAGTATTTCATTTCAGTCATGAAAAATCCTCCGGAACCTTCTGAGGGTTTGCTTTCATTATTTGATTAGACTTATACTTCAGTACGGCAATATATGTACTGGAGTATACATTCTCGTGGATTTGGATATCTGCTCCCTAGATTCTCTCGATATTAGTCGTAGTAGTCTCAAGAAAATTTCATTTGATTGTGGTAATTCCGATTTAAACGACTACCTAAAAAAATACGCATTGATCAACGACAGAAATGGGGTAGCAAAGATATTTGTAGCTGTTTCCAAAGAAAGCCAAGTTATAGTTGGCTACTACACTTCCAGCGCCAGTACAATTTCAACGCAGGCTATACCTGACGAGCTAAGAGGAAACTTTCCAAAGGAAACTCCGGCTTTACTGATTGGTAGGATAGCAGTAGAGCAATCAATGCAAGGAAGAGGGATTGGAAAGAGACTTTTAAGACATGCTTTTGAATATGCAATTGAGATTTCTCAAAAAACAGGAGTATATGCAATTAGAATTGACGCAAAAAATGAACAAATAAAAGAATATTATAAAAAAGAATTAGGCTTCTTAGAATTCCAGGATAGGCCTCTGTCACTCTTTCTTCCTCTGGTAACAATCAAACAAGCACTGGAACGCAAGCAAGAACAAAGAAGCTAACAATAGCCATTTAGATCATGATCTCTTCAGCAGTATAATTTAAAACCTTGATATAGTAAGGGTTTTGGAATTTCCAGAAAAATCTGTTTCTTTCATTTTTTTGCTAGCGGCGATTTTAGAAGCTAGTTGAAGTCTTATATCAAGCAATTATCAGTTATAATCATTCATTAGTGGGCTTCTGTTTTCTAATTGACTAGAGTATTCATGCATTCAAGAAGCTAAAAGCGTGAGATTATTTTTGCTCTACCTACAAGTATCTCGCGTTCCTAACACCAAATTTATATTTTAATTTCAAAAGTTCAGCAAAGTAGGGATCATGCCAAAAGATAGTCCAAAAGTTAGTCTAGATGCACTAATACCTAGAGAAGCATTTGAAGTTCAAGGACAACAAAGTCAAAACATAGGAAGAAATGTTCCTATGATCTCGGTTCGTGATTTAGAACAAAGCTCTTTTTTCTATCCATTTTTACGCAAACCTGACTTTCAAAGAGAAACGAATGAGTGGGATGTTGGGAAAATATGCGAGTTTATAGAAAGTTTTTTAGATGGGGATTTGATACCAGCAGTTATTCTTTGGAGAAGTTCTAGTAGTTATTATTTTGTCATCGATGGCTCACATCGCCTTAGTTCTCTAATAGCCTGGATAAATGATGACTATGGTGACGGCAAATTTTCTAAAGAATTTTATGATGGAGACATCACAGAAGAACTGAAAAATGCTGCTCAAGAGACAAGAAAACTAATTAAATCAAAAATCGGTTCTTACAAAGATTATCAATCATTAACACAGAAGCAAGGACAGATAGATCCAAAAATGCTTGAGAGAGCAAGAAATTTGGGTGCTTTAGGTGTCCAACTTCAGTGGCTTGAAGGCGATGCAGCCAAGGCAGAAGCCTCTTTTTTCAAGATAAACCAAAAAGCTACACCAATAGGTGAAACCGAGATACGTTTGTTAGAAGCTCGGAAAACGCCTAATGGTATTGCAGCTCGTGCAATCATGAGAAGTGGTAGCGGTCATAAATATTGGTCAAATTTCTCCCAAGACAAGCAGGATGAAGTCGAAAAAATAGCTCAAGAAATACATCAACTTATTTTTGAACCAAAATTAAAAAATCCTATCAAAACTCTAGACGTTCCAATAGTAGGAAATTTATCATCTTCAGAAAAACTTGAACTTATTTTAGAGTTTGTAAATCTCGTTAATGGTATAGAAGAAGATAAAGAATTGGGAGAAGATTTTATAGGAGAAAAAACGATACAATTGCTGAAAAATTGTCTCAAGTTAGCACGGAGAATAAACTCCAATGATCCTTCTTCTCTTGGTCTTCATCCAATAGTATATTTCTATACTAGCTTGGGTAAGTCTAAAATTGGCTCTTTTTACGGTGTAGTTAGCTTAATATTGCATTTAGACAGAACTAAATATTTTTCTAAATTCACACAAGTAAGGAAAGATTTTGAATGGGTTATTTGGCAGGATGATATGATTCCTGAAATTGTCAGGAAAAGTAAGGCTGTAGAAGCAAATCAAAAAGTCAAAGATTTTTACTTAGAAATAATTCACAAATTATTGAATGGTGTAGATAGGAAAAATGTCATTAAGGAAATAATAGCAGAGAAAAAATTCGGTACATTAAAAGCAAAAACTAAAGCTAATACAAGTGATTCCGAAGGTAAAAAGTTTTCCGGAGAGACAAAAACGGCAGCTTTTATCAGAGATGCTTTACCCAAAGTTCCACGATGCAAAATATGTGGTGGTTATCTCCACAGTCACTCTATTTCGATAGATCACATCCAAAGAAGAGCAGATGGCGGTAGTGCTAATTTAGACAATGCACAGTTGACTCACCCATACTGCAATACAACATTCAAAAATTAAAATTGCTAACTGCATCGGTTCTGTAGTCCAATCAAGAAGGATATTGCACAAAGATTTTGTAAATCACGTTAACTCAGGTTGGGATTTAAATACTTAGACACAATTAATCACACACATTGTTTTCCTGTTACCTGTTAAGAATTTTTCGTTCTCTATCTCCTTGTTAACTAATAAATTTTGTATAAACAGGTCAATCTTTTGGGTAGAAATGTGCTGCATAACGACGACGTGGGCAAAATTTTCCTCTGTGGCTAATTGCCATTTGCGGCACAGTTCGATTTCAGGCTTGTCAAAAACCACTGTGATTGAAAAATCATTAAGTAAAGGATGGTAATTTTTTTCTTGGAGGCGATCGCGCAGATACCGTGCATTTTCCAAACAGCTAGCAACTTCTTTTCGGAAGTGCTGACTTCTGGTTTGGATAGCATACCACAAAAGTAAAGCAGCGATGCCGCTACGTGAACCCAAAATAGTTGTATCTTGACTACCAATATATTCAACACTTGTCTCAATTTTGTTGACATAAGGTTGACGGGTGAGAACAATTCCATAAGTGATCGGAGAACCAATAAACTTATGGCCGCTGACAGAGATACTTCCAATCGGATAGTCCCGAAAACTAATTTTTGGCGCCCCCCTGATAAAAGGAATTAACATTCCCCCCAGTGCGCCATCACAGTGGATGTAATAGCGAACTCCTACCTTTTCTACTATCTCAATAATTCGCTCGATATTATCTACTGCTCCTTTCATGGTAGTGCCTAAATTGATATTGATGATGGCACTTTGATGTTTTCGCTGTGATAGCTCATATTCTAAATGTTCATAGTTAATTTCCCCATTAAACTGTGAACAAATCACAACATGAGGTATTTTTAATAAACGTGCTGCCTTGGCAACTGAATAGTGAGTATCATTAGAAGAATAAAGAATTGCATCAGGGTTGAGTTCTCTACCCAAGAATATACCGTAGAGATTGCCTTCTGTACCACCACTGGTGAGATATCCCCAGTATTCTTCTAACTCATAAAGTTGGGCAAACCATTTAATAGATTGTCGTTCAAATTCTTTAGAATGAAGAGCAAAGTTGCCCTCGACAAATGGATCACCTACATTATTAAGATAATATTGAAAGAATGGCAGCAATAGAGCGTAATCAAAGTCGAGATTAGCAGGATAGCCTATAGAAAGTTTTGTGCTTTTGGCTAGATGCTGCTGTAATCGTTTCAAAATTACTGAAGTATTTTTATCAACTAATCGGGGAAACATAAGTTTATTTTTCTACTTAACCTTGCGAATTTTCTTATGGTTTCTCTGTTATGGACTGATAAAGAGTATCAGAGAACAGAAAAACGAAAAAGCTGGATTTAGGCTGAAATACTTACTGCACGATCTTTTTACTCGTGCTTTTTCGCCTTAATCACATGATTTTTGGGATAAAAATATGAATGACAATGAATTTGTCAGTTATCTTCTGTCTAGGTTGTAGCAAAGCTTCTCTGTTTTGCAACTATGTAATAATTACCTAAACATAAATGAACTTTATTGAGCGAGAGAAGTTTGAATAGTATCAAATATTCATTTAGCAAGCTTGTCAGCTAAACTCATCTCTACACTAATTACATCATTTGTTTATGTCTTTTTGGTCACTAAGTTGCTACAGCCACTAACAATTTCATTCTAGCTCTTTGTCAATTGCTGCTGTGTGATTTAGTCAAAAAGTAATACCAATTCGCAATACTCGCGCCAAAAGCACGAGAAGCAAGCTACGCAATTAAGAAACTCAGATGCAGCTTGATTTTTCGGGTTTGGATATCTTGCTTGATTTTGGAGAATTGGTATCAGAACTTGAAGTTTCTCGTTTCAACCTTGGAGTTTTATGTTTCAAGCTCGGAGTTTCTTGTTTCAACCTTGGAGTTTCTCGTTTCAACCTTGGAGTTTCTCGTTTCAAGCTCGGAGTTTCTTGTTTCAAGCTCGAAGTTTCTTGTTTCAACGTCGAAGTTTCTTGTTTCAACCTTGGAGTTTTATGTTTCAAACCTGAATTGTCTCATTTTAATCTCGGAAGTTTTAAACATGATGCTCAATCATAGAGAACCTGAACAAATGATCGCACTCAATACAGATAATTCTTATGCATAACTATTAATTTTTAGCTTGCGTACTAAAAATTTTTAGTGTAATATAAAAAATATAGAGAAGGCGCTCCAGACTAACAACCTCAAGCGCCTCTCTATCCCAAAACAATCGTTCATCGTTTTGATATTTAAAATTGTAGCAATGACACAACCAATTTTTTGCCAAACACCTACTAGAGGCTTTGTAAATTTAGCTTACGCTCGTAAAGTTTGTTTTCGGAAGGTACACTATAACATGGCTTGGCAATTTGCCTGCGTCATCATTTGGAGTAATGGTGAAAAGGAAAGTTTTTTTGGCAAAGACGCTAAAGTTATAGTCCAAACATTAGAAAAAATGAAATAAAAGTAAGGTTGCGGGGGGAATTCCCCTGCGATCGCTTTTTTTATTCGATGAGAGTGCGATGATAGCCAAGCTTAGATCAGAACAAGAAATCACCGTAATAATTGAAACTCAACTCCCAAAACTCCAGCACTCGCAGCCAAAGCTTCATCAGCTGTTACCAACCGAATGTTATTTTGTGATGCAATAGCTAAATGCAAAGCATCAAGTGTACGCAATGGTGTTTCAAACCGACTAATCCACTCACGCGCTAAGTTATAGTGAATACGCTCTACCGCAATACAAGTATAAAAATTACTATCTAAGTCTGCTTGAAACCTCTGTACTATAGCTATTGCGTCCTCTTGGGATATTTCTCGCATTCTCACCCGACGCGACAGCGCAGAAAAAAGTTCAACTTCAACTAACTGACTTAAACCAAGCTCTGATTCTACCAGTACGAGTTCTTCAACTATATCGCTCAATGCTTCCGCCCAGTATAAAGCAGCAAGAACACTTGTATCCAGATAAATCAATGGCGTTCCTCTTGACGTGCATTAACTACAGTTGCACTCAAAGATTCTCCTGTGACTGTAAGTGCATCTCGAAATTGTTTCATACTTGCTAAACGCTGTTCCTTTTGTTGTGGAGGAACCAAACGAGCTACAACTTTGTTTTGCTCCAGCAAAATTACTTCTTCTCCCTTAGCTACTTGCTCTAAGAGAGTTTTTAAGTTAACGGCTGCTTCTTCAACACTTATTTTCAACACTATGCTTCTCGAAAATCAAGATTTAGTAGGATTATAGCCATTTGTTCAAGCGGATTGGAGATTGAGATTCAAAACTTGAAGTTTCATGTTTTTGTTGGTAGTGAGGACTTTAGTCCTCAAAATAAGGACTAAAGTCCTTACTACGAACTTAAAATAGTTTTAATACCTAGTGCGATCGCTTTTTGATGGGTGGGAATGCGATCGCACAATTATAGAGAATTTGAACAAGCGATCGCACCCAGATCCCCGACTTTTGATAAAAGTCGG
Source organism: Pelatocladus sp. BLCC-F211 (assembly GCF_041928655.1). Taxonomy (NCBI): domain Bacteria; kingdom Bacillati; phylum Cyanobacteriota; class Cyanophyceae; order Nostocales; family Hapalosiphonaceae; genus Pelatocladus; species Pelatocladus sp. BLCC-F211. The sequence continues at coordinate 38,600 of NZ_JBHFLM010000045.1, forward strand.
GGATCTTGTTTGGAGTTTCAAGTTCTCAACTTGAAGTTTCTCGTTTCAAATGCGATCGCACTACCTCTTTAATTTTTCTGAGCTAAAAACTCTTGCATCTCAGATGTGGCTAGTAACTTTTTCGTATCAGCAAGCAGGCGATCGCCCCATAAGTTTTTCTTGAGAAAAGCTAAATCAGCGTATTGTTTATCAATAGCAAGTGCCTGTTTTGCTTGAGTAATTGCTTGTTGTTTTTCACCTTTGGTATGTAGTGCAACTGCTAATGCTAATAAAGGTTCTACAGCTTTGTTATCAATACTTACTGCTTCTTGCCATTGCTTGATTGCTGCTTCCACATCACCCTGTTCGTATTTGATTAAACCTATGTTGTTAATGGCAGCCCATAATTTAGGATTAATTTTGATGGCAGTGTTGAAATCAGCTATAGCCCCTTGCTTGTCTCCCAATTCACTGCGGACTATACCCCGGTTGTAGTAGGCTTGGGCTAAGTTGGGATTAATTTTGAGAGCAGAGTTGTAATCAGCGATCGCCCCTTGCTTGTCTCCTAATCCGTAGCGGACATTACCCCGGTTGTAGTAGGCTTGGGCTAAGTTGGGATTAATTTTGATGGCAGAGGTGAAATCAGCGATCGCCCCTTGCTTGTCTCAAAAAGCTTACGCAACGCTGTACATATTTCTTCTGTTTTAAACTTATAGGCAAACCTTAGTACCCATTCAGTTTCAAGAATCACCGTATCTGGTATAAAAACATCATGATTCTGAAAAATTTCTAAACTCTGTTGGTACTGTAATTTATCATCTTGGGTCAACAGCCTGACAATAATATTAGTATCAACTGCGACCATGCCATGATTCCTCTACACCTTGGCGGATAGCATTATCCATATCTTCAATCGTTTTTGCTGTACCTTGATATTTCAAACATCCTGCAACGTCATCCAAAGTAGTTGCAGGAAAAGATTTCTTTGGCTTGAGAAGAATTCCATCACCCATCTCAATGATGATTAGTTCCTGACCAACTTCCCAACCATAAGCCTTTCGTAATATTTCAGGAATAATCACTTGTCCTTCATCAGATATTTTTGTCATGTCCATGAGGTGACAAAGCAGAAAAATAAAGACTTTGTAGGAATTATAGCCGTTTGTTCAAGGGGATTGGGAATTGGGATTCAAAACTTGAAGTTTTATGTTTCAAATATGATGGGTCAATTATAGAGCAATACGGTTCATTTAAGGATTTTTAGCACAAGAAGTTTCTTAGAAGATGCGCCTTAGCAAAGCCATGCGCTATAGCGCTATTGGCGCGTCTCTATAAAGGATTGTGGTCTTATCTGAATTGTGGTATCAGCGATCGCTTACAAAAATCAAACAATGCACTTCTGAAAACAGGCGATCATTGTTTACCTTCCCTGTAGCAACTTTTGTCTTCCTTGCAGCAACTTCTGTGTTGACGTTTCCGTGTTTCGCGCAGTCTGTAGCAACTTCCGTCTCCCTTGCAGCAACTTCTGTGTTGACGTTTCCGTGTTTCGCGCAGTCTGTAGCAACTTTCGTCTTCCTTGCAGCTGTTTGAGCTAGTATCAAGACTTTAATTGTAGCCAGTGATTTAGTGAAGCAGGCGATCGCTTGACTTTCAAGACAGTTGCTACCTACTACCTACTTATCTAATTCGTCAAAGCTACTGGCGGATACTGCTGCAACACATGCTTCAAATACTGTCCAGTATATGACTTGGGATTCTCTGCTACTTCTTCTGGCGTACCCTGAGCTATGATTTCTCCACCTTGATCACCACCTTCTGGACCCAAATCGATCACCCAATCAGCACAACGAATCACATCTAAGTTGTGTTCAATCACCAAAATCGAATTACCTTTATCTACTAATCTTTGCAACACATCTAATAACTTATGGACATCGTAAAAAGATAAACCTGTGGTTGGTTCGTCGATTAAATAAAGAGTTTTTCCTGTAGCGCGACGTGATAATTCTGTTGCTAACTTCACTCGCTGTGCTTCTCCACCAGATAAAGTAGTCGCAGGTTGTCCGAGTTGAATGTAACCCAACCCAACATCTACTAAAGTTTGCAAGCGATTCACAGCTTTGGGAATATTTTGGAAAAACTCCAAAGCTTCTTCAACCGTCATCTTCAAAACATCAGCAATAGATTTGTCTTTGTATTTGACTTGCAAGGTTTCGCGGTTGTATCTTGCACCTTTGCAGACTTCGCACTGCACATACACATCCGGGAGAAAATTCATTTCAATGACATTCACACCTTGTCCACTACAAGCTTCACAACGTCCACCTTTAACATTGAAAGAAAATTGTCCCGGTTTGTAACCCCTGGCTTTTGCTTCAATGGTAGCTGAAAAGGTGTCGCGAATGACATCAAAAATACCTGTGTAAGTCGCCGGGTTAGAACGGGGTGTTCTACCGATGGGTGATTGATCAATGACGATCGCTTTATCAATTGCACTCAATCCCTTAATTCCATCGATTTCTTTCGGTAAAGGAACTTTACGAAAAAGGTGATGTTGCAATGCTGGATAAAGTAATTCATTAATTAAAGTAGATTTTCCAGAACCAGAAACACCCGTAACAGCAACAAGTTTACCCAGTGGAATCTCGACATCTATATTTCTCAGGTTGTTACGACGAGCATTTTTAATAACTAAACTTATCCCATTTCCTTCTCTTCGAGTTGCAGGAGTTTGAATCACTCGCCTTCCCGACAAATACGCACCCGTCAGCGAATTTTCTGCTGTTAATAAAACTTGTAAATCACCTTCAGCAATAATATTACCGCCGTGAATACCTGCACCCGGCCCAATATCAACTATATGATCAGCAGCCCGGATCGTGTCTTCGTCATGCTCAACGACAATTAACGTATTCCCCAAATCGCGCAACTTCGTTAAAGTCTGCAATAATCTACCATTATCGCGTTGATGCAAACCAATACTTGGTTCATCTAAAACGTATAATACACCCGTCAATCCAGAACCAATCTGAGTTGCCAAACGAATACGTTGCGCTTCTCCACCCGAAAGCGTCATCGCCGGACGATCTAAAGTTAAATAATCCAACCCCACATCCAACAAAAATTGCAATCTCGCCCGAATTTCTCGCAACACCAAATCAGCAATCTGCATTTGGCGATCGCTCAACTTTAATTGATCTACTCTCTGTTGACACTCACGAATTGACACCCCAGTCAAATCCAAAACTCGGTACTGTCCCAACCGCACCGCCAAAGCTTCCGGTTTCAAACGCTTTCCCTGACATACAGCACAGGGTTGATCAATTAGATATTGTTCTAATTTTTGCTTAACTAACTCCGTACCTCCCTCATATTGACGCTGCAATATGGGAATTACACCTCTAAAAATTTGTTTTTTGTGAGCCTGTGCGGTTTCTTCCCCATATAAAATTATCTGCTGTTGTTCTTCATTCAACTTTTGCCAGTGTGTCTGCAACTCGAACCCGTAAGCTTGACTCAAACCATACAACAACTCTAAATAATAAGAATTATCCTTTTCTGACCAAGGAGCGATCGCAGCATATACAGGCGCTTCCGGATCAGGTACTACCAACTCCGGCGCAAATGTTTTTAAAGTGCCAAGTCCGTGACAATTAGGACAAGCACCGTAGGGCGAGTTAAACGAGAACAAACGCGGCGATAACTCCTCCATCACCGCACCGTGTTCTGGACAAGCAAAGTTTTCGGAAAAAACTAGTTCTTCGTCATTTGTTTCTTGAGTGCTGTCAGAAGCCAGAGTAAAAAGAAGTACTGCTATACCTTCGGATAATTTTAAGCAAGTACTAAGGGAATCGACCAAACGCTCTTGAATACCGTCTTTTTTCACTAAGCGGTCGATGACAACTTCAATAGTATGTGTAAAATTTTTATCTAACTCAATCGCGTCTGAAAGTTCCCGCACTTCCCCATCGATACGCACACGGACAAAACCTTGGGAAGCGAGACTAGATAACAGCTTTTTATGAGTGCCTTTTTTACCCCGTACCACAGGTGCGAGAATTTGAAAGCGGGTGCGATCGCTCAAATCCATAATCCGATCCACCATCTCATCGATAGTTTGGGGAGCAATACAGCGATCGCAAATTGGACAATGGGGTTCTCCCGCCCGTCCAAATAATAACCGTAGATAGTCGTAAATCTCCGTCACCGTTCCCACTGTCGAACGGGGGTTATGAGAAGTCGATTTTTGATCAATGGAAATCGCCGGACTCAACCCTTCAATTGACTCCACATCCGGCTTATCCATCTGACCTAAAAATTGTCGCGCGTATGCACTCAGAGATTCTACATAGCGGCGCTGTCCTTCCGCAAAAATAGTATCGAATGCCAAAGAAGACTTACCAGAACCAGAGACACCCGTAAAAACAATCAGGCGATCGCGTGGTAATTCTAAATCAATATTTTTCAGGTTATGCTGCCTAGCACCGCGAATTCTAATTGTATTCAAGCTGTTGGGGTTGGGATGGGGAAGGTGTCCATTTAGGGACGCAGCAAACTGAGTTTCTGACATATCAACAGGCTAATAAATAGGGGCAGCATGAAACAGTCCTTAATAATACTAGCGTTGACTTGCACAGAATAGAACAATCGTACTGTTTGATTCACGGGAAATCAGTTAACAGTTACCAGTTAACAGTTTAATTTGATAACTGATAACTGATAACTGATTAGTACTACGCTTGTTCCCAAAGTTCGCGCACGTGACCGGGAAGCCAGCTGGCAATTTCTTGAATTCGCTCTTGGGAAAGTTCTTCTTTGGTAGCAGAGAATACAGCTTTTACGACTTGCTCACGATCAGCTGTGCGTGGTAATCCTCCTTCGTTAGCGACTCGGAATAGGAAGCGATCGCTATCGATTTTGAAAATACCAGGGCCTTGCCAAGGTGGACGTACCCGGCTCAAAAAGCCCACGATAGGATTGGTATCTCGCCAGAGTTCGGCTACTTCTAGCTTTTGGAGTTCTTTCTCTTCTGTAGTGTAGGCTGGTTCATGTAATTCCGCTTCGACATGATCGGCCGCTTCTGTGGTCATTAAGTCACGCATGACGCGAAACACAACTTCAGTCAAATCTCTAGCATCATAAGGATCAGCTAGTCCACCTCTGACCATGACTTTTTCCAGAAACGATCTGTGTTCGTCTGCGATCGCAACTCTAGTATCTTCAATCTCAGTCGGATCAACTTCCGGTATGTCTTTTCTTAAAGTTTCGTCCGGCATATTTTTCCTGTGTTTTCTAGTATTTAGCAATAATGCTCATTTACTAAATTGCACTAGTTAAAAATGCTTAACACCGTTCAAAGGTTGGAGAAGCCCGGTAGCCAAAAGTTAGAGATTATTCTAGTTCTTCCTATTTCCCAGTGACATCAGGGGAAACGTCTCCTTAATTTTTCTTTGATGCGACTCTGTACTCTGGTTGCATATAGTCTTGACAAATAACAGATACCAGATAATTTGTAGATGTAAACAATTTACTGAACAATTAAATTTAAAAATATACATCATAGATTTATTTGATATCAAAATCTAGATTCTCATATAAATAAATTAAATTTGCATTATTTATAAAGTAACTTTAAATAAGCATTTTAAGTTTATGAAATATGCTCACGTCTTACAACATAACAAAGAAGATTGTGGCGCCGCTTGTCTTGCTTCAATTACAAAATTTTACGGACGTAATTTTACTCTCAACCACATTCGTGAAGTCGTAGGTACTGGACAATTTGGAACAACTTTGTTGGGGCTAAAACGAGGCGCTGAAAGACTTGGTTTTAATGCTCGTCCTGTTAAAACTTCACCAGAAATTTTAAACCGAATCAATAAAGCACCCCTACCAGCAATTATTCATTGGCAAGGTCATCATTGGGTAGTTTTATATGGTAAAAAAGGCAAAAAATGTGTAATTGCTGATCCTGCTGTAGGACTGCGGTATCTGTCTCCACAAGATTTAGCAGAGGGTTGGACAGACTGGTTAATGCTTTTACTACAGCCAGATCCAATCAGGTTTTATGCTCAACAGAGCGATCGCATCGGTGGTTTTTGGCGTTTCTTCAAGCGCATCTGGAATTTTCGGACGATTCTGATTCAAGCCTTACCCCTTAATCTTATTTTGGGATTGCTATCTTTAGCTTCTCCTTTTCTGTTACAAATTCTCACTGATGATGTGCTAGTTCGAGGTGATACAAAACTCCTCACTACCATGGCGATCGCTGTGGTATTCATGAATGTTATTTCTAGTAGTCTATGTTGGGTACAGTCTAACTTAATTGCTCACTTCGCCCAAGGTCTGCAATTGGGTCTAGTTTTAGAATTTGGGCGTCAAATTCTACAATTACCACTCTCGTATTATGAAACTCGTCGGAGTGGAGAAATAGTCAGTCGCCTACAAGATATTAACCAGATTAATCAACTAGTTTCTCAAATTGTTGTTAGTCTGCCTAGTAAATTTTTTATTGGGATAATTTCTTTGATAATAATGGCTTATTATAGCTGGAAACTGACGATACTAGCTCTTATAGTTTCTATACTAATGGTCATATCTACAGTTATCTTCCAGCCCACTCTACAGCAAAAAACTCGTGATATTTTAGTTACAGAAGCCGAAGCTCAAGGTGTTTTAGTCGAAACCTTTAAAAGTGCGCTTATTCTCAAAACTACTACAGCATCACCGCAATTTTGGGAAGAATTACAAAGCCGATTTGGGCAAATTTCTGTTCTGACATTAGGCACAATGCAGATTAGTATCAACAATCATATATTCTCTACCTTAGTTTCTGGTGTTGGTAGTATTGCTTTACTTTGGTTTGGTGGAAATTTAGTGATTAATTCAGATGAAAACCTCAGTATTGGGCAACTACTTGCATTTAACTCGATGAATAGTAATTTCGTCAGCTTAATTACTACTGGTATTATTTTTATAGATGAATTGACTAAAACAAAAATCGCCACACAACGCCTTGCAGAAGTTATAGATACTACTCCAGAAAATCAAGATGATGAGAAAAAGCAGTTTGCGACAATTTCTGAAGATGCTAACCTGATTTGTAGTAATGTTAGCTTTCATTACCCTGGTCAAATTGAACTACTAGACAAATTTTCTTTAACGATTCCTGGTGGTAAAGTTATCGCCATTATTGGTAAATCTGGTTGTGGTAAAAGCACTCTAGCTAAAATCATGGCGGGTTTATATCCACTCAACTCTGGTAATATCCGCCTTGGAATTTATAACCTAGAAGACCTGAGTTTGGATTGTCTGCGTCAACAGGTAGTTTTAGTTCCCCAAGACGCTCAATTTTGGAGTCGTTCTATTATTGAAAACTTTCGTTTAGGAGCGCCGGAACTTACATTTGAGCAGATTGTGAGAGCTTGCCAAATAACAGAAGCAGATGATTTTATTAGTAAATTTCCTCATAAATATCAAACTGTTTTAGGTGAGTTTGGCGCAAATATTTCTGGTGGACAACGCCAACGCCTAGCAATAGCAAGAGCCATTGTTACAGACCCACCAGTGTTAATTTTGGATGAATCAACTAGCGGACTCGATCCAGTCAGCGAAGCGCAAGTTCTAGATCACTTACTCAAGCATCGTCATGGTAAAACCACGATTTTGATTACCCACCGTCCCCAGGTAATTAATCGTGCTGACTGGATTGTAGTGCTAGATCAAGGGAAGTTAAAAACTCAAGGTTATTTAGCGCAATTACGCTGTCAATCTGGAGAACATTTGAAATTTTTAAATCCTTAATTATTCATACTTATTCGCGTAATTATGCTCTACACTCATAATCAAAAAGTTCTGACATCAACGCCAAGTGAAGAGTTTCTTCCGCCTGTTAATCGCTGGACATCCTTAGCAGGAATTTTTCTTGTCGGGAGTATTGTCGCTACCATTAGTCTATGTTCATGGATTAAATACAATGTGACGGTAAAAGCTACTGCTGTTGTGCGTCCTACAGGAGAAATTCGGTTAGTGCAATCAAAAATTGAAGGGATTGTTAAAAGTATTTTGGTTACAGAAAATCAATTAGTTAAACAGGGAGAGGCGATCGCTTATCTTGAAGATAAACAATTACAAATCAAAAATAACCAACTGCAAGGTAATATCCAACAGGATAAATTGCAAATAATCCAAATTAATGCTCAGATTAAAGCTTTAGATTCCCAAATTCTGGCTGAAGCAATAGTAGCAGAACGGACAGTAGCTTCTGCTAAAACAGATTTGCAACGCAATCAACGGGAATATCAACAGCGACAAATTACCACCAATAGCGAATTACTTGTAGCTCAAGCAAATTTGCAAAAAGCTCAAGCAAACTTGCAAAAAGCTCAAGCTGATTTAAGTTTTGCAGAGATGGATCGCGATCGCTATCAACACCTAGCACAAATTGGTGCAATTGGAAACCGGGAATTTGAGCAGAAAAAGCTAGTTGTGAAGCAAACTCAAGCCATACTTAAAGCTGAAGAAAAAGCTGTTGATATCGCCCAAGCTCAAATGCAATCAGCTAAAGCTGCTGTTAATCCTAGCACTGCTACAGTGGCGATCGCTCAAGAGCGCATTACCCAAGAAACTGCAAGAGGAAAAGCAACTATCGCTTCTTTAAAAAAAGAAAAACAAGCCTTAATTCAGCGTCGAGTTGAAATAGAAAACCAACTCGGACAATTTCAAAAAGAACTCCAGCAAGTAGCCAATCAACTGCAAGATACTATTGTACGAGCAACTAGTGATGGTATCATCCTCAAGTTCAATTTGCGAAACCCTGGTCAAGTGCTAAGAGTTAGCGAAGCGATCGCTGAAATTGCTCCTAATCATGCTCCTGTTGTTATTAAAGCAATCATTCCGACTCAGGAGATCAAAAATGTTGCAGTTGGTCAAAAAGTACAATTGCGAATAGATGCTTGTCCTTATCCTGATTATGGAACTCTCAAAGGAGTTGTTGAAGTTGTTTCTCCAGACACAATTACACCTACAAGCAACAATATAGATGTGGCAAAATCAGGATCTACAACTTCTGCTGTTAGCTACTTTGCAGCAACTATTCGCCCCCAAAGTCTCACATTTGGAAATGGTGAGCGCCAGTGTCATATCCAATCAGGGATGCAGGTAAAAGCCGACATTATTTCTAGAGAAGAGACAGCACTGCAATTTATGCTGAGAACAGCCAGGTTAGCTACTGATTTATAGATCAGGACACAATACGTACAGGTAGTTAGCCAATAATCTTACTAGTGAATACGAATCCATACAAGCAAATCTTTCTATTTCCGCCATTTTCATGCCAATCATCTAGCAACTATTAGTGTCAGGATCTTCATTAATTTATATTATCGTTATTATCTGAGAAATTTAATAGTTTATGATTGCATGAAAGTCGTATATCAATTTCAAAAATACTGATTTTAGAGAATTATTAGTTAGAAGTTAAATTGAGTTGGAGAAACAAATATGCGACTTACAAAGCCAAAAAAGCATGTTCAAAGCACACAAGAGTTTACCCATGAATTTAAACTCTTTGAAGACTTAACAGATGAGGAGATAGAGAAAGTATGTGGTGGTGTTACGAAATTAGAATTTGAAGAATATAAAACTGATTTCAAATTTGCCAAGGTTGAGGTTACAGCAGAATTTCTAACTTTGAAATTCTAAGATAATTACTGGATATATACAATAATAATGCTTAAATATTTATACTATTTAAGCATAGAAAATATTTACTTTTTACTTGATTTTTCACCAGAGAAGTTTCTTCTACTGGTGTTTTACATTAACGTGAGTTCGAGAAATATTCTCAGACTAAACAATTAACTCGCCCGCAAGTAAACTGCGCGGCTCATAATCTAAGTCTACTAAAAGTAGACTGATTCAAGTGGGTTTTTGCTATGAGCTAGTAATTTAGGGCGCGATAGTCGGATCACACACAATCGTTTAACCACTCCACAATCTGTGAATTCACCACATCCGGTACTTCATCATGGGGACAATGGCCAGCGCCAGGAATGGGGACAATTTTGATATTTTGACCATTCTCTCGCGCTTGTTCGTAAATCTTAGCACCAGTGATCGGTGTCCAAGGATCATCAGCACCCCAAATGACCAGCAGAGGATGTTCGACTTTCGGCAATAGTTCTTCAGGTCTGGGCCCAGGAGGCGCGGTAAGGATGGATGCAAAAACTTTTTGCGCTCCTGGATCACACGATGGCGTATAAAGCATATCTACCAAGTCATCAGTAACGGCTTGGCGATCGCGATATACTTGGTAGAGAGTACGGCGAATTTGATGTTTTTGGCGAATGCGGTTAAATACAAATGTCCCCGTAATCGGATGACCAACCAGTTTATTAAAAGCAGACATCACAACTCTTAGTGGTGGGTTCAATTCGTGGGGACGATGACTCAAACCCCCCGCAGAGTTAATCAATACCCCACCCGCAACAATTTCTGGATGTTCAGCTAATACCATCAAACTTAAAAGTGCGCCGATGGAATTACCAATAAATACGGCTGGTTCGTTAATATGGCTTGTCCAAAAGTCTTTAAGTAGTTCCACCCACACTTCCACTGTGTAATCAATGGCTGCTTTCTCAGAACCACCAAATCCCAATAAATCAAGAGCAAATACTTGATAACCAGCATCGGCTAAAACGGGGATATTTTTTCGCCAATGGCCAATACAAGCACCAAAACCGTGAACTAAAACTAAGGGTTTACCTGTTCCCACGACGGTGTATTGAATTTTATAGCCTTGCCAAGTCCAAAAGTGTTTTTCAAAACTGGCTGTTGTCGGTAGCTGCTGGATATTTACAGTCATTATTAAGATTAGTAAAGCTTTTCTTTATATAAAGCTAGTAGTGAGGACTTTAGTCCTCTTTCATCGCTATTTTAAGGGCTGAAGCCGCCGAATACAAAATTTTCATGTAGGCGATCCCCTTTCCCCCAATCCCCAACTCTCCCCAAAGTACAATGCAGAAAATCGTCTCTTTGGATACAATTTAGAAGTAAGGAGAGCCGAGGAGAAGGATTAAGGTGCTATTAAAAGGCTTTGAGATAGAGATGTACACTGGCACGCCTAGTGGTGAAATCGTCGGTCTCTCTGACAAGATCACTGCGTCTTTGGATGGATACGTGCGGGAGCCAGATAGCAGGAATGTAGAGTATATTACTGCACCCAACCATAATTATGATCAATTACTGTGCGCCATCTTACGTCCTCGGCTGAGGCTGCGAGATTATCTCCAGCAATTGGGCAATTATACTCTCATCCCAGGTAGCACTTTGTCTTTGGGTAGTAGCGATCGCTTCTTTCGTTCTGACCCGATAAATCCTTATCATACTTATATCGAGCAAACCTACGGCACAAAAGTAGTTACCGCTAGTGTTCATATTAATATCGGCATCGATGACCCAGAACTACTTATGCGTGCTTGTCGGTTGATTCGGCTAGAAGCACCATTATTTTTAGCCTTGAGTGCTTCTTCTCCTTTCTTAGATGGCAAAGCGACTGGCTATCATTCCACTCGTTGGGGCGTATTCCCACAAACACCCGCCCATGTACCGTTATTTAGTAGTCATACCGATCATATTCAGTGGGTAGAACAGCAACTAGCAGCCGGAACAATGCAAAATGTTCGTCATTTGTGGGTATCGGTACGACCAAATGGCGATCGCCGTCCTTATGATTTAAATCGGCTAGAATTGCGAATTTGCGATTTAGTGACAGATCCGATTTCCTTATTAGCGATTACTGCTTTGCTAGAAGCACGTCTGTTACAACTAATCGAAAATCCCCATCTTGATCCTTTAACTCAAAGTACTTTCTCGCCAGAGGAACTTATCTCTTTAACTGCTACCAATGAAATAGCAGCAGCTACTTCTAGTCTTGATGCCCAACTGCTACATTGGCAAGATGGCAGAACTATCACCGCTAGAAATTGGCTTGCTGAACTTTATGAGCAAGTGTGGCCACTAGCTAAACAACATGGCTTCAGTTGCTTCCTTTCACCTTTACAGAAAATTCTCCGGGAAGGAAATGAAGCTCAACAGTGGTTGCAACTTCATGCTGTTGGTTTTAGCACTAAAGCCACAATTATTCAAGCTATCGGCGCGACACGAGAACGTGAAGCAGAACTAGAAGGTAAATTATGCGTCTCCTCAATGGCGTAAAAAGCCATTGATTTTAGATTTTGGATTTTAGATTTTGGCTTGATAAGCCAAAATTATTCTTAATTTTGAAATTTGTACGCCCTTGGTGTTCCCCGTAGGGAATTTTGAATTGTTTTCTCTCCCTTCCCTTGTCCCCTTTATCCCCCTCCAAGACAAGACTTGTCGGAAAAAACCCACAGTCGCTAAGAGGGGGTTGACACCCCACCCCTAATCTCTAGGAAATTGATAAACTCTCCAGAGATGTAATCATCTATCTTCGGGTATAAAAAATCATCTTCTAGAAAAATAATATTTTAACCACTCTCAGAGAAAATTCTGAGGGATTTCTTTGTTTTGTTTTAAATTTCTAATCAATTGTGATAGGTTGATATTTATTAACAAAAGCTATAAGAAGCCTATATCAACAGATAGATTTGAAAATTTTTATACTTTACCTTTTAAAGATACTGTGAAGATGGGAAAAAATGCCTCAGGTAGTTCTAGTTAATCCTCTTATACCGCCGAATACAGGTAATATTGCTCGTACTTGTGCTGCCACAGGTACAGAACTACACTTGGTTGGGCCTTTAGGATTTGAAATTAGCGATCGCTATCTTAAAAGAGCCGGTTTAGACTACTGGCCACATGTCAAGCTGCATTATCATGAGTCTTTAGAAGTCTTGAAAACCTTACATCAGCTAAGGGGAGGAAGATGGCTAGGATTCAGTGTGCGCGGTAATTATAACTATGCCAAATTTCAATTTCAAGCAGATGACTGGCTGCTGTTTGGTAGTGAAACTACAGGTTTAGCATCAGAAGTGATTGAGATGTGTGATTCCACTCTCTACATTCCCATGAGTCAATCTCAAGTTCGCAGTTTAAATCTTTCTGTGAGTGTTGCTGTGGGCTTGTTTGAAGCACATCGCCAGTTGGGTTATTTAGAATGAATCACAGAATACAAGGAGTATATAAATTTACACTTTAAGTGAATATACTTTCAAGTTAATCAGCTCTTAAGTAAGTCGGCGAGAAAAATTCTATGTATATGAAGAAATATAAATAGGCTGTAGGGGACGCAAAAAGCGGCGTGGATCTTCCTCTCGCTTTATTACCGTTGGCACACCTTGAATTCTTGATGGTGCGTGCGCTGCGCGACAACACACCCTACATTGAAATTTCTTAACATAGCTAGAAATATTAGCGCCGACTTACTTAATGTATCTAGTAGATATATAGATAAAATTCTTCTGTAGTTTAGTTAAATAAACAGTAAAATATTATACTTAGCAAGTAAAATAATCATAAACTCTAGATAATAATACTTAGAAAGCTCTATAATCACTTATAAGAAATTTGTATATGGCAAAAGACAGAATTGGTGAATCGAACGATAGATTTTTATGAACTAGTTTTTTTTGATCTGAAGGAACAAAAATTACGAAACTATGTCAGATTAACCATTTGAGCAACTTTGTAAACCATTCATTGGTTGTAGGAGGGTAAAGGAGCGTAAACATGCTTATGAGTTGATACGGTTGTGTTTTGGGGAATAATCAACTTACAGTCTCATGTTGGGATGACGGATTGAGCGAAAAACCTTTGAATATTCTTGAAAAATATCTATAAGCGCTAATTTGCTCTTCCAAGCAGTCCTGACAGTAAGTTTTGAGACAACTATAAAGACCAAGACGTTGTAAGTTATGAACAGTGACCAGACAAGCAAACAAAAAATAAATTTTTTACTAAATTTAAAAAATGTAAACTTGTCTAAATTGAAGAAGCAAGTTAATCTTGCCTAAGTATCTCTGTTCAGTGTGATCCTGATATGTTGTTTGATGTGATCTAAATCATTGACTAGTACCCGACTCTAATGTCGAGGTCAGTTAAGCGCTAGTGTTCATAGGAGGTCGTCTTTGAAACGAGCATTAAAAAAGAGAGAGAAGGCTGTGTTAGAAAACACCCAAAGTGAGGAAGTATCGGTGGAACAGCAGAACCCAATTAATTCACGTATTCACCGTCTAGTGCCAACAAAAGCCGCCATGATTGGCTTGGCAATCTCAATGGGAGCGACTAGCCTTTTGGTGACTCGACAAAGCGATCAAGCCCTAGCAGCAGAACCAGTAGGCAATCAAAATACAGCCTCAACTCTTCCTGCTGCGGCCAATACAGAATTGAAAATTGCTCGTACAAATAATTTCAAATCCGAAACCGGATCATTGGTGAGCCAGCCTGAAAATCCTGTTTTAGTTGAACCAACAGCAATTTCACAGGTGCCTGGGCTGGGAGTAAAATGGCAGGTTGTCACAAATGGAATATCTGTGCCATCTCATACGCCAGTTGCAGTACCAACCAACGCAAACAGTCTGCATATTCCTAGTGCCAAAAACAATACACAAACAGCCACAAAGCAACTTGACACTGTTGGAACATTATCTAATGGTTATGGAGTAATCCAAAATCAAACCACATCCTTATCCTTTGCTGCTCAACCACAAACAGTGGTAGAAAATAATGCAATTAGCAGTGAAGTAAATGCCCAACTGAAAGCACAGCAAGAATTTGCACTCTACCGCTTACAGGAAAAATCAGATCGCTTAAGAGCCAGTCTGGCACAAATAAGGTCTGAGGGAACTACACAATTACCCAAGGTTGCTTTAAATCAAGCTCAATCAACGACAGCAGTTACTAAGCCATTTTCACAAGACACAAGCAACACTTTTACACTACAGTCCCAAACGAAAAGTGATGTAAGCCAAGCTAGCCTTGTGTCTAGATTGAAGCAGCAAAAAAATACGCTGAATACCACTACAACGGCTGTCACACCAACAGCTACCACTCCAGTAATCACACCTACCGTGACAGCAGCGAAAGTAGTCACTCCATCGGCTAGCGCTGGCTATGAAGTCAAGCCAGGAGATACATTAGCAGCGATCGCACGCGCCCATGGTACATCAATATCAGAATTAGTTAAGGCAAATCGTCTTAATAATCCCAATCAACTACAAATTAATCAAAAGCTCAATATTCCTTCCACTGAAGTAAGCAAAGCTACCACCCCAACACCAGTAGCGATTAACTCCAGTGCTTTTGAATTGAGTCATAATTCAAAATTTACCAATACAAGACCTAATTCAGAAATTGCTGATTCCAGCATTTCTGCAATTGAGTCATCACCTTTAAACAATCAAATTCCAGCCAATACAGTTAACACGGAATACAATTCTACTGATTCGACAGCAAACACAACTACCACAAAAAATGCTTATGGCATGGGTGGTGATAGTCCCATACCCACTGCTTTTACCGAAATGCAGTTGGCTAGAAGACAAGATACTACCAAATCAAAGAATGCCAAAAATACAAATCCACGTCTAAACAGCTTAAAAGCGGAAATTGAGAGATTACGAGCAAAATACCGCGCTCAACAGTCTGGTAGCACAACTGTGGCAGAGGAAGTTAGCAATAACAATGATGCTGTACAAATTCCAGTTGCTCAACTCAATAATTTTGCTGTACCAATTAAAGTTTCCAGACCTACTGGCAACGTAGTAGTACCTACCTCAAGCATTAAGGCTAATGCGCTACCAGTGTTAATCCCGGTTCCGAAACCAAAGGGAGCAACCTACAGTGTGCAGCCGAGTAATGCCTCATTCCGCTCTAATAGACAGAATAATGAGCCAATTAATCCAGAATTTGTTGCCAATCAAAGTAAAAAGATAGCAACACCTGGTGTGGGTGGAGATGTGCCTCAGTCTTTTAATGCAAAACGAGGGACTCAAGTTTCTCCAGAATTACCACCATTAGCGGCAGTCGATACATATCTGCCCAAACCAATTGAAGAAATCACACCTACAGCCAAAGGCTATATCTGGCCAGCTAAAGGAGTCCTCACCTCTGGTTACGGTTGGCGTTGGGGACGGATGCACAAAGGAATTGACATAGCTAACGGTACTGGTACACCGATTTATGCTTCCTCCGGTGGTATTGTAGAAAAAGCTGGTTGGAATAACGGTGGTTACGGTAACGTTGTGGATATCCGCCATACTGATGGCAGTTTGACTCGTTACGGTCACAACAGCAAAGTTTTGGTACGGGTAGGTCAACAAGTAAACCAAGGTGAAATGATTGCTGAAATGGGTAGTACTGGCTTTAGCACAGGCCCACATAGCCACTTTGAAATCCATCCATCTGGCAAAGGCGCAGTCAATCCTATGGCCTTCTTGCCAGCACAACAACGCATATAGTTTATGGTTATCTGCTAGTAAATCACCCACACTGGCTTTGAGTACTAAGTACAGTGTGGGCTTCCAAATTTTCACCCATAAGCAACAAAAAAATTTCAAAATTTCTAGGTATGTAAGACTAGCAATTACAAAACTAGTATGCTATATTTAGAGATCAGTGAGAAAAGTTTGGCTCAGTAGCTCAGTAGGTTAGAGCGGGGGACTCATAAGCCCTAGGTCGTGTGTTCGAATCACACTTGAGCCACTAAAAAATGAATAATCTATCTATGTGCATCGGTGGTAGATTTATAAAATATAAATTTTGTTGTGATTTCAATTCTCATCAGTCGTAATTTTGAATTTTTAATTCCGAAGGTGACGGAGTACCTCAGCAACTGACCAAGCTTGAGCGATCGCTCCTCTCGGTGTGTGTGGCGCATCACCATCAAAAATCTCAGAAATTGAGCCAAGACAGCCGTCAGTAAGAAAATGTTCTAACAGAGGTTCCCACTCAAAAGGTAACGGTTCTGTGCCATAAAAACGTTTCCAAGCTCGAATAAAAGGGCCAATGAGCCAGCACCAAACAGTACCTTGATGATAAGAGCGATCGCGCTGTTGTGGATGACCTACATATTTGCCAACATATTCCTGATCACCTGGATCAAGAGTACGGAGACCATAGGGTGTGAGTAAACGTTCAGTAGCTACCTGTAATATCTGACGCCCCTGTTGAATAGAAAACGCACAGTGGGTAAGGGAAAGAGCAATCACAGCATTAGGGCGAATCTGAGAATTACGGCGATCATCCGGTTCTATAGTGTCATATAAGTATCCTCGCTGGGAATTCCAGAACTGTTGGAGTGAGTCTTTGACTTGTTGAGCTTGCTGGTTATAACGTCGAGCTTGTTTTGCAAAACGACTTGTTTCGGCGACAGTTTCTTGCTCACTCAAAATTTCTGCCCACCGAGAAGCCCAACATAAAGCTGAGTACCACAAAGCATTGATTTCTACTGGCTTACCACAACGGGGTGTGACTGGTTGTCCATCAACGACTGCATCCATCCAAGTTAAGGCTACACCACGAGCATCCCAACCAATTAATCCATCGGTAGCATCAACTTGAATGTTGTAGCGTGTACCACCAATAAAGGCTTTATAAATTTGCTGTACTACTGAGTATTGTTCTGCTAGAAACAACCAGTCTTGTGTTGCTTCTAAATATAGTCCTAAGCTTTCAATCCACCACAAAGCCGTATCAATACTATTGTAAACAGGTTCACTTTCCAGACTAGGAAACATATTGGGAATCAAACCGTGGCGACAGTAATGTCCAAGACTCTGTATAAGTGCTTTTGCCAAGCCAAATCGCTGCGTCAGCAACGCTATACCTGGTAAAGCAATCAAGGTATCACGTCCCCGATCATTGAACCAATGATAACCAGCTATAAAAGTAGGTTCACGATTAGAAGTTCGCAAAACGACAAACTGATCGCTTGCTTTTAGTAATTGCTGCCAAATAGGGTACTGAGTACTGGATACTGGGTATTGGTTACTAGAATAATTTTTCAAATTCATCAAGTCCCTAGTCCATAATCTCCAATCACCAATCTCTTTTTCATCCCATCCAAATACCAAAGACAGCCGTTCTTGTTCTGCCTCAACAACTTCTCCAAAGGTATCGTCAGTCAGAGAACTTTGTAAAATGTCGGGAAAACCCACCTTTGCTTCCAGAGTAACTACATCCCCTGGTGCAAGCGTAACTGTTAAATAACCAGGACTGTAGAGGTCTTCGCGATCGCTCAATCCTCGTCTTGTCTCATCTGGTAAATGGTAATTCCAATACCAAAATCCATCTGGTTGGTAACTGCCTTGTGTCCAGCGCAAGTGCCAAGGTGTGCCAAACTCTCCTGAGTTGATTCCTTGAAAACAGACTTGTCTTTGTCCTAGCAATTGCGAGAACTGTAACTGTGGAGTGGCTTTTTGCTGGTTGTGAAAATCGCGATCGCTGATCAGCAGTCGTAACCTCAAAATTGCCTGATCCCTACCCTCATAGCGATATTGAATTAAAAGGCGATGACACAATTGGCATTGGGCATCGGGCATCGGACATTGAGCATTGGAAGAAAAATTACCTCCTCGTCCCCCTTGTCCCCCCTCCCCCTCTCCCCATCCGTTGGGCATTACCAACTGCCTAGTTAGCTGCCAGTCATCTTGGCCCCAAACCCATTTGGGAACTGGATTAATATCAAAATGACGTAACAGTTCGTAACCTGTCGGATCAATCTGACCACTACCCCAAAAATTTGTCCCCAATGCTATAACTTGCTTTGGTAGTTCCAAACTAGCTTCTAGATGCGAAAACAGTAGGGTACGTCCAGAAGGCGAATTAGTCACAGCAAATAACCAACCATGATAAGTGCGAGTGCGGACATCAGAAACCGTACCACTGGCAAAACTTCCCAAGCCATTCGTGAGCAACCATTCTCTTGTATCTAAATCGACCATTTGCTACTCAAAATCGTTATGAGTATGATATAGTTGTAACAGTTCGTAATTAAGCTGTCAGGGCGTAAACAGGTAAGTATTACCTATACACCCAAGATGAGCGGGCAGCTAGTACTTAGCCAACCCAAAATTCAGGGTATTGGTTGGGAAAGAATTGCGTAGGTTAGAGGGTAAATTATGCCCCTGATACTATAGTTCTTTTCCAAACCGCCAAAGAAACTTTGGCGAACTACTAGACGAAAATAATTTCCAAGGAGAATTAGTATATGTCTACAGAAGGATGCCTCCGTGTTGGTCAATCAGCTCCCGACTTTACAGCAACTGCTGTGGTAGATCAAGAATTCAAAACAATAAAACTTTCCGATTATCGCGGTAAGTATGTTGTTCTGTTTTTCTATCCCTTAGACTTTACCTTTGTCTGTCCTACAGAAATCACAGCTTTTAGCGATCGCTACGAAGAATTTAAAAAGATTAACACAGAAATACTAGGTGTGTCTGTTGATAGCGAATTTTCACACCTAGCATGGATTCAGACCGATCGCAAGTCTGGAGGTGTTGGTGATCTCAACTATCCCCTGGTGTCCGACATCAAGAAAGAGATCAGCAGCGCTTACAACGTTCTTGATCCAGCAGCTGGCATAGCTTTGCGTGGTTTGTTCATCATCGACAAAGATGGTGTCATCCAACACGCGACCATCAACAACCTCGCCTTTGGTCGTAATGTAGATGAAACTCTGCGGACACTGCAAGCTATTCAGTACGTGCAGTCTCACCCCGATGAAGTTTGTCCTGCTGGTTGGCAACCTGGTGACAAGACCATGATTCCTGACCCTGTCAAGTCTAAAGTTTACTTCTCTGCTGTTTAACTAATTCGCCGTAAGTCCCCCACTGAAACTGTAGCCAGGTCAGTGCTAGGATTGCTGCATAGTTTATTCCGGTTGGGATTGGCGTTAGGCTTATCGCCTAGCCAATCTATCTGACTCAAGATGTCAGATATATCTAATAAGTTAAAGTGACCACAGAGATACATATATGCACACAGATATCAATTAATCAGTGGCATTTTGTATTTTTTCTGTGGTTTGTTTGTGTAATAGCTTTGATATTTTTATTGAGGATAAATTATGTTAGTTTCAACTGATTTTAGCGGTTTATTTAATGAGCGTTTTTTCCGTAATTTTTTACCTATTCCAGCTGCTAATGAAATACCATTAGGATTTTTAACACCAGATTTTAAACTACCAGATATCACCAATAACACTTTAATTAAATTATCAAATTACAGAAATAAGCAACCAGTATTACTTGCTTTTACTCGAATTTTCACAGAAAAACAATATTGTCCCTTTTGCTATCCCCACATCAAAGCCTTGAATGAAAACTACGAGCAATTTCAAAATCAGGGCATAGAAGTTTTGATGATTACTAGTACTGACGAACGGCAAAGTCAAATAGTTGTGAAAGATTTAAGCTTAAAGATGCCGTTGCTGAGTGATCCTACCTGTCGAGTGTTTCGCACTTATAATGTTGGGCAAGCTTTGGGAGCACCTTTACCAGCACAGTTTGTTTTAGATCAAGAAGGTAGGCTTCGTTATAAGCATTTGTTTTCTTTCTTAGACCACAATGCGAGTATCGAGACATTGCTAGAGCAATTTGATGCAATGGCTAATGAGAAAAATACAATTAATAAGAAGAATTAGTGGTTAGTAGCTAATTGTTAGTAGCAATCCGATTTGATTCCTGAATTACTCGTGGAGGCAGGGAACAGGGAACAGGGAACAGGGAACAGGAAAGAAAGAATAAAGGTGTACTGAGTTTTTTTCAAAAATCAAATAGGAGTCCTATAGTTAATAGTTATTAGTAAACAACTAACTACTAACAATTCCTAATCCAAAATCTAAAATCCAAAATTATTACAGCCTAATATTTTGCAAATTACTGCGGGGGTTAGAAGTACGAATAGTACGGATTTTTTCATAATACTCCCGCTCTTGTTGACTGATATCTCTGGGAGTGGCGATCGCAATTTTTACTAACTGGTCACTACGTCCACTTTTGGGTTGTGGCCAGCCTTTACCACGTAGACGCAAAGATTGACCAGAACGTACTCCCGCAGGTAGCTTGACATTCACACTACCATCAGGAGTAGGTACTTCTATAGAAGCTCCCAAAACCGCTTCATCTGGGGTAATTGGCACTTCGCATACCAAGTTATCACCTTCAAACTGGAAGAAGGGGTGAGACTGAAGCTCAACTTTTAGGTACAAATCACCTCGCTGTTGCGTTAGGGGACTGATTTGACCTTTACCACGCACCCGGAGGCGAGTACCAGGTTTTGCACCGGCGGGAATGCGGACATCAATAGTTTCGTTACCAAGATTAAAGCGCTTTTGTACACCATGAAACGCTTCGGAAAAAGTCAAAGAAATGATGGCTTCGCTATCTTGAGGCGTGGCTGCACCAACATCTTGGAAACCAAAATCACCATAACCACCAGCATAACCACCAGGTCCAGCACCAGTAGAAGTGCGGTAGCTATAGGATTGTCTGGTGCTGCGAGTACCACCTCCACCGAAGCGTCCTAATAATTCGTTGATGAAATCATCAAAACTACCGTATTGGCTAAAGTCAAAGTTACCCATATCAACACCAGCACCGCCACTGGGGAAACCTTGACCAACTTGTTTCCAATATTGACCAAATTGATCATATTTTTGCCGTTTATCTGGATCTGACAAAACCTCGTAGGCTTCATTAATTTCTTTGAAGCGTGCTTCTGCCTGTTTATTGCCAGGGTTAACGTCAGGATGATATTTGCGGGCTAATTTCCGAAAAGCTTGTTTAATTTCATCTGCACTGGCAGTTTTATTAACTCCCAAAACTGCATAATAATCTTTAAAATCGGTTGTAGCCATCTACAATACTCCTCTAGTATTTAACTTTATGTTTTTTTGTAAAATAAGGGTTTCGCTATCCTACACTATTGGTTTGTCAAGTTTGAATTAAGGGTTGGTAGTAAACACTTTAGTGCTTAAAAATAAAGACTACCCTGCGGGAACGCAGCGCGTACAGTCTTTAGTACAAACTTTCTTATCCATCAATTTAAACCTGACAGAGTACTAGGTAGAACATTAGATATAATGAGTCTGATTTTAAATTAACAAACCTTAAATAAATTCGAGTTCGGTTGTTGCTGAAATGTGAGGGCAATTTCCGTACTTTTTAGGGAATAGGGAATAGGGGATCAGGGATTGGGGATTGGGGATCGGGGATTGGGGATCGGGGATTGAGCATTAATGTTTATTCTCTCCCTTGTCCCCCTGTCCCCCTTGTCCCCCTTCCCTTGTCCCCGATCCCCGATCCCTGATCCCCAATCAGTAGCAAATCAAGTAATCTAATCCTTCTTCTAAACTGGGAGGAGCATCGCGCAATTGACGATACATCCGAAAAATCACATCTTCTGGTACTTGGCGTTCCCGTCTTTGATTGCGTGCTAAACATAACCAAACAGGGGTTTTTACCCAAATCCCGGTAATGTGAGTAAAACCAATATCGCGGACTAAGGTAACGATTTCACGGCGATGGCGTCGTTGAGCGTTAGTAGCATCATAAATTACTGTACTATCCGTAGCGATCGCCCTGTGAAATTGCCGCTTAGTTTCTTGCCAAATCAGCAGCCAAGATCCTTGGATTGATTCATCACCAAACAGTTGCCCCCGGATGGCATCGGTAGAAACCAGTTGCCTCTGGGGACATTGAGTCACTAATTGCTTTGCCAAGGTTGACTTACCGCTACCAGGAAGACCAATTAGTAAGAATAATTTTGTCATTAGTCTTTTGTCCCTAGTCATTAGTCTTTTGCCCTTTGACCAATGACCAATGACTATTGTACAGACGCGTAGACCAGAGTAAGAGCGGCTTCAAGGTAAGAGTATAATCGCGTCTAATAACTAATAACTAAATTATTGTTCCATCAGGAATGACGGCATTTTTCAGCACAACGACAATGCCACTACGGATGTAGAAACCTTGACTTTCACGCTCGGCTTCTTGGACATTATCTTTGTTAATGATTTGTACATCAGAACCGATGTGAGCATTTTTGTCAATGATAGCCCGACGAATTATTGTGTTAGAACCGATACCTAAAGGTACGCTACGATGCTCACAATCAGACTGGCGTTCGGCAAATGGCTGATACATGTCCGCACCCATAATCATAGAATCTTGAATGATGCAGCCAGATTCAATCCGCGATCGCACTCCTAACACCGAGTTTTCAATGCGGCAATTTTTGAGAATACTACCTTCGCTAATGATTGATTGGGTGACGTGACAATCTAACAATTTGCTCGGAGGTAAGTAACGAGCGCGAGTGTAAATCGGTGCTTGCTCATCGTAGAAACTGAATGGCGGACGGGGTTGCTGAGTTAAAGTCAGATTTGCATTATAAAATGCTTCAATTGTTCCAATGTCTTCCCAGTAATCATTGAATAGGTAAGCTTGAACGTTGTGATCGCCAGCTGCGTCAGGAATAATCTCTTTGCCAAAATCAGTCCTTTCGGAAGCTTCTTTCAACAACTTGATCAAAACATCTTTTTTAAAGACATAGATTCCCATAGAGGCGATATATGGTTGCTGTTCGGCTTCTTCTTGGCTTAAGCCTAAAACAGTAGTATCAACCTGCATTTTCTTTAAAGCTTCGCCTTTGGGCTTTTCGCTGAAGTCAACAACCCTACCAGATTGGTCGATTTTCATCAAACCAAAGTCTGAGGCGCGACGTTCATCGATCGGTATAACTGAAAGGGTAATATCAGCCCCAGTTTCCCGATGACGCTGGATAAAATGACGGTAATCCATGCGATACAAATGATCGCCTGATAGTATCAAATATTCATCTACATCCCACTCTTCAAACAGCCATAGATATTGACGAACCGCATCAGCTGTACCTTGGAACCAACTGAGGTTTTCTGGTGTTTGTTGTGCAGCTAAGACTTCAACAAATCCTTCAGTAAAACCAGCAAAGCTGTAGGTACGAGCAATATGGCGATTCAGAGAAGCCGAGTTGAATTGTGTCAGGACGTATATTTTGAAAATTTCAGAATTTATACAATTACTGACAGGGATATCTATCAACCGATACTTACCTGCCAGTGGCACCGCTGGTTTAGCACGTAGTTTGGTGAGCGGATAAAGGCGGGTTCCTGCACCGCCACCGAGAATGACTGCTAAAACTTTTTTCACAAGTTTGCTCCCGACTGCCTTTCAACTCTCAACTACAGTTTAGGACTGTATGCGGCAGCTGGTAAGGGGGGATCGAAAACAAAGTTTAGTTAAGTTTTCGGAATGCTGCCGAAGAAAAATGGTATTACCATCTGTTACAAAACGAAATTAGATGTATCAATTAATATTAATATTTGTTAATACTGATACTCTTCAGTCCCGTCTCTCCATCTACCAAACGCAATTTTTGCGATAGTTTCAGATACTGCACCCAAGGTTGTTCTGAGAGTTTAGCAATTTCATTTAGAGATAGAGTAGCCGAAAACACGTCTTTTACTTCAGTGATTCCACTTACTCCTAAATTTTTTAAGATAGCTGCTGCATTGGAAGTATCTGTCCCTGGTTGGGTGTGGATAAAAACCACTAAACTACGTTCATCTGGATCTTGGACTTGATTGAGCGTCATCGCAAGGGCGGCGTCTAGTTTCTTATAGTTCATTTGAAAATCCCCTATAAATACCCTATCTATGCTTTTTAGCCAGACAGATGGAAAGCGGGGTGAGATATTAGCGCCTTCCAAGGAACAAAAGACAAGCTAATCTTAGCCTGCCCTAAAACCAAATTATCAAATTTATAGGTCTAAATTGCCTATCTTAGTGTAGACTTCACCTACACTTGTCTACGATTAATTCAGATTCACTGCTTTAATCAGTTTAGAACCACATTTGTGATTGAGGATTCCCGCTTGCTTGAAAAGATTTTGTGAGCGATCACAACGTCGTCGCTACCTTTAGACATTAGTTGAATATCACCCGATCTTACATAAAGGTAATTTTGGTGACCAATCATTTCTTGATGGTACAAGCCCCCAGATTTATCTGTGGATCAAATCCACGCATCCACGCATCCAAAATCCTGTTAGCGGATGACAGATGCAGATAATGCGCTCAAGCTGGTACAGAAAACAAGGTTAAAAATTTTGACTAATGGGAAGATACACGTAGAAATTATCTACTATTTGGTTATATACACCACAGCAAAATAAGGTCAGGAAAGACAAATCATGATAGAAGAATCAATATCTATAAACCTAAAGCAACCTTTAATAAAACAAAAGGCAGTTAGAGATATTCTGATATTGCCATCTGAGGAGTCTATATCAACAATTGGAATTGACAGGGTGCTAGAGATTGCAAAGGTAGCTGTGAGAAATGAGCTAGCTGCTTTTGGCTACTCTGGGAAGGAACTGATAGGATTGCGGGTAGAATGCGAGGTTTTACAACCTGGGAGCCAGGGGCCAGGGGAAATTTACTCATTTGAGTGGAAGCAGCCAGATCCAGAGCAAGAGGCAAGCCTCTTGGCGGCACAACCCGAAGTTAACCGAATGGACGATTCTGTCGCATTGGACTTGGCTCAACGACTCAGTGAGCGCATTGATGAGGCGATCGCGGAGTTCAACCCCTTAGCTGTTACGGAAGACAGCACAATCACCACCTCCATACACACGAACTTCAGATCGGTCATTGGAATCGGTTTTAGGTATAGATGCGATCCAAAATGTAGAGATGAGTCAGGGCGAGAATGTAAAAGACGATTCCAGTTGGACGCTACTAGATGGATACCGGGAGATTGTACGACGAGACTCTGTAATATTCCTCGTCGCCGCTCCTGAGCCTTCTAGAATATGAGCTTGGTGAGAATGCAAAGGACAATGGCGGCAGTGGGAAGACAAAAAGTGGAAACTAAAGCATTTTACTAAGATACCCTGTAATCTCCATTTACTAACGCCGCCTGCATAATAGTCATAATCGTCTTAATTACGTTAGCTAAGTCCGGTCTTTTTTTGGCAAGAGTACGCAATTGGTCGAAAACTTCAGCTTGGTTATCCTTGTCTAAGGATAACTTAACCTTCCGGTAAGTCTGCTCAGCTGCTGCTATTTGTCCTGCTTCCAACTGGGCTAAACCCAAAAAGTGATAATTCATCGGGTCTTCAGGTTCTAATTGGCAGACAATTTGTAGCTCCTGAGCAGCAGCAGCAGCCTTGCCTTGGTTTAAATATATATCTGCCCGGTATTTCCGAGCCTCTACAGCAGAAGGTGATTCAGGCTCGGAGTTAATTATCCGCGTATATGCTTTGAGCGCTTCTTGTGGCTCTTGCAATCGCTCGTGGAGGAAGCCGAGATTCACAAGAGCCTCATACTGTTTCTCATTTAGGTCTGATGCTCGCTTGTAGGCTTGTATTGCCTTTTGACAATCCTTCCAAGTAGCTTGACAGTTTGGGTCAATTGTTTTTTCGATCAACATTCCTAAGAATAAATAAGCTATTGACAATACCTTGGCATTGCGTTCGTTGTTCTCATTCAGTCTGTTTAATTTTGCATTTTCCAAAGCCGTCTCAAGTATCTTGCGAGCCTCTGGAATTTTTCCCTTGGCTTTGTATATCTCACTCAACACGTAGGCAGTCATTACAGCTACTCGCTCTGGCCAATATTGTGTTTGTGACTCAGGTTTCAAGGCATCAACTAAGTTTTCTGATAGCGAGGTGAGGTGTCTTACTTCCAAATTTTCCACCTTCAAGAAAACTTCTAATGTCGAACTGTCTACACGACCCCAGATAATCACTGCTGCTTTTAAGTTTTTGCCTAGTTCATGAGCATCTCTGGACTGTGACACCTTCTTACTGATGGGGCAAACCTCAACATTTGGCAGTTTTTGCTTCTCCAGTCGTTCTAAGAGTCGCTCTTCTGTAAAAAGCCCATTAGTTGGGACTTCGCCAATATTGTCAAAATCAGCTACGCCAATCACCAGTTTTTTTTGCTTAAGAGCTTGAGAAAAGCAAATTGGCTTTCCTATACCAACCATCTCGCGAACTGGGGGTGTTAAAAGGACTGTTCCACATAGAAAGGAAACTAATACCAAACCAAACCATGTCCAAGGGTGAGTACGCCAAAATCGAAAGCGTTTTTTTTGTGTCAGGTGCAATGGTGGAATGGTTCGCTCACCCAATGCCGTCCAAGCCGTTGCTATTACCTTTGTTGGTATCATAAAAGCAACTTTGGCTTCTGGGCGCTTCTGATCCGCTGCTACAGCCATCCCGACTATGCCATTGAGTTGTTCATCCCACACAGGAGCGCCACTGAAACCAGGTTCTAAACGGACTCCTGTTTCTTTCACATCTTCTATCTGCACCCAGCCAGTTCCTTGCTGTCCGCGTAGCACACCAGTAGCTTCTAAGCCGTCATCATGTCCAGCAGGAAAGCCAAAAGTCCGGAAGGAATGCCCTCGTAAATCTTCTTCTATAAGTAAATCTACAGGTTGGGCAGTTCGCGGAATCGGACTATTTATTTCCAATGCAGCAATGTCTTCTTTTCCCTTGACCGAGGTTGAACCTTTTGGTGGAACTGGTCGCCAGAAAACCACTCGTGCAGTTAACTTTTCTTCAGATGCCACTAGAGGAAAGTCTAAAAAGACATCTTCAGTAGGTCTTGTTTGCGTCTCTCTAGAAATTCCTAGTGCATCAGCAACGACATGGGCACAGGTGATAACATGCTTTTCAGATACTGAAAAGCCAGCACCAACAACTACTCCATTAGTCTTACGAATTCTGACAATTGCTGATTCAAGTGGCGATGTCATCTAAAATCACTTTTGATTCCATTTGAGGGTGATTTCGTAGTTTCCTTCAACGCTAGCACTAGCAATAATTGCCCCAGCTTCGGCGCTCATTTTGATGCCGAACTTTACTTGGACTTCATCGGCTGGTTGGTTTAAGCTACGAAGTTTGTTGATAATAGTGTTGGCTATAGGCTTGACTCTTTCCAAAGCTGTCTCAAAAGTTTGTTCAGTTTTCAGCAAGATATCTTCTTCTCGACCAATTCGTCCTATGCTGTCTTCAGATTCTGGCTGTTCTACTTCTACTAAGATGTAGCTACCATCTTCTAAAGGAAATTGAATTAAGCGTTTCACAGATGCAACTTTTCCTCTTAATGCTTAAAAGCTGACTAATAATGCTTTTGAGTCCCTAATGGATCTTGAACATTGTTCAACACTGCGCCAAGACCATGTTTAGCTTTTGATCATTACATAAGCTATTTTTTGAACTAAGGGCAGGCTTTTTTGCCTACCTTATAATGATAAACCTATCAAATTTACAGGTCTGAATTGCCTACCCTTAATGCAAACATAATATTTATGTGTTGTGTGTCTACCCGTCTAATTACACATTTTCCATATCAATCAGTCCATAACCCCATTTGGGATCAAAAGTCCCTACACTTTCACCGGGAATAGAACTATTTTGATGTAGCAAATCTTTTACAGCCTGTGGAGTCAGATGAGGGTCACGTTGCAACAGCAGTGCAACTAAACCACTAACAAATGGTGTTGCCATACTTGTACCAGCTAATACCACAAACTTGGAATTCACCATCATTGAGCGATCAAAGTTTGCATTGGATGAAAGAGCCGAAACGATCATTGCTCCAGGGGCTGCAACATCGGGTTTTTGGGCATCATTTCGCAGTGGACCTTCGCTGCTAAAGTCAGAAATATCATCCAATTCTAAGCCTACTTGTCGCTCATTATTATCAATAT
Source organism: Pelatocladus sp. BLCC-F211 (assembly GCF_041928655.1). Taxonomy (NCBI): domain Bacteria; kingdom Bacillati; phylum Cyanobacteriota; class Cyanophyceae; order Nostocales; family Hapalosiphonaceae; genus Pelatocladus; species Pelatocladus sp. BLCC-F211. The sequence goes on from NZ_JBHFLM010000045.1 coordinate 67,321, forward strand.
CTATGTACTGAACTTTAGTCGTATAAGAAGCGACCGTTACTGCACTACTAGCGGCCCCAGGAGCACCAATTTTCATGGTGTCGGAGATGCTTTTACCTGTAAAAAATACTGACGCAGCGTCATCTAAAGTCCACACATCTAGACGTACGTCTTTTCCAGAGGTGTTGCGTACCCGTAACTGCCAAACTCCACCTGGTACAGGTTGATTAAATCTGCTGTTACTTCCGCCCCGAATTTGCACAAAGAAGTTATAGTCACCGTTGGCTGGATCTGGTCCTGGGGTGACAATCTCGACTCGTGCATCCAGTAAGTTATATTGTTTTGAAGGATTGCCGTCAACAATAATTGGTTGGAAGGGGGTAACAAACCCATTGGGACTGCGTAGAGAGATTTCCAACTGACTATCACGGGAATACCAACCATTTAACCAGACAATCCCCACTTGATTATAGGGAACATTAAAACGCATGGTTCCCAAGCGCTTGCTGTTGACAATTGTCTGACCGTGAATGTTGTCATTACCTTCATTACCCGCAGCACAGCAAACAATCCTTCCTGGTCCAGATTCAGCATCAATTATTTTGGATAGAGAATCGCTACCATCGTGGGCATCTGCGTGTCCACCCAAGCTGAGATTCACGACTGCTGGACGTCCCATTTCACTTGCTACTCGGAAAACATAACGAACACCATCAGCAATGTGGGCGTCTTGCAAGTCAGTTTTAACAATTACTAATTCTGCTTCTGGTGCTACACCACCATAGGTATTATCTAATCCAGAGGCAATACCTGCAACGTGAGTACCATGACCATCTGTATCTTGGGAAATTGTCAGCTGTGTCCCGGTTAATTCGGCTCCATAACCGCCTTCTTTGACTCCTGGTCCTGGTAGTGTTTGATCCCAAATTCTTAAGATACGTCCTGCAAAAGCGGGGTGTTTTGGATCAATACCACTGTCTACTACACCAATAACTACTCCTTTACCAGTCAATCCAGTTTTATTCTTAAACTCTGGTAGTTTAACTTTCTTTGGTGCTTCATCCATTCGCAACTTTAATTTACGGGATGGCTTGATCCGTTGGACGGCAGATTCTTCAGATAAAGCGTCTAAACTATCTATGGGTAAGTAAGCTGTCCTGACAGTACCTGTGTTTTGGTTGATTTCAATACCGTATTGTGACAAATGACTCAGGTCTGCTTGTTCATCACAGTAGATAAAAACGACACTACGGGTAGGCTTAATACTTGTTTTTGAGGCAATTATACCAAGCGATCGCTTGTGTGTGGTTAAAGCTTCTTGTCCTTCTCTTTGATAGTCTTCGTAGGCTAGTAGCAATCCAGGAGAAAGTTTTTCGTGTCTCATGTTTTCCTCAAATTTAGTTTAATTGCTGCAAAATTTTAGCTTTAGCACCAATTTTCGGCAAGTTATTGTTTTAACAATCATCTTTGCATGTCAATATAGTTGACTAGTGTTAGATGTAAAAACAATATCAAGTATTTGGACTCAGCAATGATGAATTATGAAGTATGAGTCTTTTTGTGGGTTAATGATTAAGTAAGTATTTACTGCTTTATTGCAAAGAATAATTAGTAATTAACAATCAACTACTAAATATTAAACTTCATCACTCATAATTCATCATTCATAATCTCTGGATACAATACCTGTCTGCCTAATTTCGCAAAATTTTAACTTAAAAAATAAATAAAATCTTAAAAGTGAAAGTAGGTAAATCATCAGAACAACAGACAGAGAAGGTAACATCCGAAACGGCATCAAAAGAAGAAAATAACCAAGTTTTAGAAGAAAGTGAGAAAGCAAAAACCAAGGGATTTACAAAAAAAGCAAAAGAAGGAGTTATTTCTATTTGAGGAGGTCTATAGATTGCTCAACTTGGCGAAATGATGCGATAGACTGGAGGCGATTGGAGGCAGAATCCCAAAGAATGAATTTGAAGCAATCAGGAATATCTGCTATTCGCAGCGTTTTTGAATGAGTAAGCAGGTGAATATTTTTTTTGTGGCAAGCTTCGAGGTTGTAATTGGGGATTCTTTCGGAAAGATGATGAATGTTATGGTAGCCAATATCGGCGGCAAACCACTTCAAAACCGTAGGTAGCTCTAGATAACTGCTGCCCTCAATCGCTCCAAGCAGATAGTCCCAGCCTTCAGTTTTGTGGGCGTAAGAGCCATCAAAGTTGTGCTGCACAAAGAAGACACAGATGAAGATTGCCGCAGAACAAGTTAGCGTGATTGAGTAAACGCTCAGGAAGAAACCAAATCCAAGTAAATTGCCCAGAAAAATCCAGCTGCTGACTACACAAATGTTGTTGAACAGCAGATCCCAAAACTCAGCCGCCGTGTACCAATTCCTAGACTTATAGCAGGAGATAATTGTCCCTAAACCCATACCCGGATCTTGCTTCAAGCAAGTCAGTAGATGAGTGATAAAACCATAGGTTCCTGCAATCAGGGCGAGTCTTGGCTTAATCGCGAGGTAGAAAAAACCTCCCGGAAAGATCATCAATGGGTGTCTCAGTAGTTCATAACGCCTTTGGGCAGATGGACTAAGTTTCGCAAACTCCTCAGTAGAGAGTAATGCAGAAGGACCACGATAGCGTTCCCAATCACCATTGGTTTTGTGATGATAAGCATGTCCTCTTGACCACGGATATTGGGGTATCGCGTTGATCACACCCAGAATAAAACCGATAATCCGATTAACCCTTTTTGAACGAAAGAGTGAATAGTGTCCGCAATCATGCATTAAAGAAAAACAACGCGCTGAAAACAGCGTTATCAAAACTATAATGGGCGGAAGCAACCAAAAAGAAATAGAAGCTGCTTTCACTGCTAAAAACCATAACAGAACATAAGGAACAACCGTATTAAGGATTTGATAAGTTGCCCGCAAATCGTTACTCTCCATGTAAGGAGCCAGGACAAAATCCGACTTTTTAACTGTGGTTTTCATTCAATAAAACTTTCTCCTAGATTAGTATTTGGGACAGGGCTATTTCATTCTCAAGTGTCACATTTTGTGATGGAGGCCTAAGCCTCCCAAAAAGGTCATGTTTAGAGGACAAGTTCTGTGTTTTTGTCTCCAAAATATTTGTCAGAACCATTATTAAAATAGAATGAAATAGCCCTGCTGCCCTTGGGATGTAAGACCAAAGTCGTCAGGACGTAAAAAATCTATGACAACCGAGGCAACCCCCTGTGAATTGGGAAGCCTAGAATGTACCACAAGGTCAGTGTAGGTAGTTCACTTGTTTATATTAGCTTTAGCATCTTTGACTGCGGCAAAGAAAAATAGTCCTGTTAGGGGAATACTTAGCCCTAAAATAATCGCCGTGGTTTGAGTACCGAGATCAGGCTGTCCAGAGGTAAGTTCAAAAACAGAACCTACTGCTGCGATCGCAGTAATGCAAGAACAGGCTAAAAATAAACCACTCTTGGGAGTCATTACGTTCACAAGCACATCCCCCTACACAACTGATTTAACAGCTTGATAGGAAAAGCCATGCTTGGATAACTCCTGTGCTAAAGCTAAAGAGTTTTCTACACGGTCTACAAATACTACACCATTGAGGTGGTCGATCTCGTGCTGAATACAACGTCCTAGTAAATCTGAAGCCTTCAGTGTCTTAGGGCGTCCATACTCATCTTTGTAAGAGATTTCGACAACTTCAGGACGCTTCACATCCATGTAAACTCCCGGAATACTCAAACATCCTTCTTGAGCAACGCAGATGTCCCCGCTTACCTTTTTAATAGTAGGGTTAATCAACACCAATGGGGAGTTAGCCGCGTTATCTGGTTCCAGATCAATGACTATAATTTGTTTGTGAATTCCGACTTGGGGTGCAGCTAAACCAATACCATCTTGGCTATACATGGTTTGTAGCATTTCCCGTGCTAGTTTGCGGATTTCTTCATCTACCTTAGCAACGCGCTTGGCTCCTTGGCGCAGAACGCGATCGCCAAGGAAATGTAGTTCCAAGGGCGGATTTTCTAACTTTTTCTTCTCAACAGCGACTTCCGATGGCATTCTTTTTTAACTCACCTATTATGGATTGGGAATGATTCCGCTTTATTTAATCTTAGCAATGAGTTATCAGTTATCAGTTATCAAATGAAATTGTTCACTGTGTAAGTGTTCACTGTTTCTCAACAACTAACAACTGAGAAATTGTTAATAATAGATTTTTATGGTTTTGTATTAAAAAGAGGCTGCGGGTGTTGAAAATACTGACTAAACTTGACTATCTGCTGAAAGAAACCTGGATTGGTTTACAACGTGGTGGCTGGATGAATTGGGCAGCTATCAGTACTGTGACTGTGTTACTATTCCTGTTTGGTTTGAGTTTACAAAGTTCTTGGCAAGTAGAAAAATTACTTTATCAATTCGGTAGTCAGTTGGAAGTATCTGTTTATCTTGATCCAGGTGCGCGTGCAGACAGCATTGAACCATTGGTGTCAAGAATACCAGAGGTTGCAGATATAAAAGTTATTACCAAAGAACAAGCTTGGCATAAGCTTGTTCAAGAACTAGGAATTTCTGATATCGAAGCTGCTACTCAGCAGCTAGGTGAAAATCCGCTTGTGGATGAATTGAAGGTGAAAGCGCGTAACTCTGAAGTCGTACCAAACTTAGCAACACAACTAGCTAAATTACATGGAGTAGATGCAGTTCAGTATGTGGATGAAGCAGTCAGACGTATTGCTCAGTTGCATCGAGGTTTAAACTGGGTAACACTAACAATTACTATAATTTTGACCTTAACAGCGATCGCAGTGACTACCACCACTATCAGATTAATAGTCATGGCGCGACGCCGAGAAATTGAAATCATGCAACTAGTGGGAGCAACTTCCGCTTGGATTTACCTACCGTTTATATTGCAGGGAATTGCTTTTGGTTTGATTGGAGGTGCGATCGCTTGGAGTTTCATTAGCATTATTCAACAGTTTCTTGGACATTTACTGGCTAACCAACCAGAATTCATCAAATTTATCACCAACGGTTTACAACTGACTCCATTACAAACTTTATTATTGCCCTTGATTCTCCTCAACTTTGGTGCAACCGTAGGATTCATCGGAAGTTTATTTGCTGTGCAAAAATTTGCGAAAACTTAGTCAGAGAATCAGTTATCAGTTATCAGATTAAAATTTTCACTGTTCACTGATTTCCCCGATTAACAATCACCAACCACCAACCACCAACAAATAAATGAGTCAATGGGAATCTTTATTAAAAAATCTCGGTGAATGGCAAGGTTCATTCACTCGTGTATCTCCCCAAGGTGAAATAATAAGTGATACACCCAGTGTTGTATCTCTAGAAGGGTTAAATAATAATCAGACAATTCGTCAAATTATTCGCCTGGGTGGAGATGAAAAAATCCTAGAATACAGTTCTTTAGGACGGGGTGTGTTGTTCTTTGAAAATGGTGCTTTTTCTCAAGGTACGATTCAGCTAGGGCCATTTTCGGAATTTGGAGCAGAATTAGGATTAATTCATGAAAATTGCCGTTTGCGCCTCGTACAATTGTTTGATAAAAACGGTCAACTAGATCAATTTACCCTGATTCGCGAACATCTAGCTGGAACCGGAGTCACACAAAGCAATAATTTAACAGTAGAAGCATTGTTAGGAGAATGGCAAGGTGAAGCAGTGACAATCTATCCAGATTGGCGATCGCCTGATCGTTACTTTACCAAAATGCAATTACAACTGGATGATTCTGGACGTTTAGTGCAAAGTCTTTCATTTGGCGATCGCACAATTACCTCAACTGCTACAATCAATGGTTCCATTCTCACATTTGCTCAAGATTCACAAAAGCAGGTACAGGTTTTGCTGTTACCTGATGGTGCTTCCGCTACGTCACCGTTAAAAGTGCAATTCCGTCAACCCTTATTTTTAGAAGTGGGTTGGTTAATTACACCAAATCTTCGTCAACGCATGATTCGTAGTTACAACGATCAAGGGGAATGGGTGAGTCTGACTTTGGTGACAGAAAATCGGGTGAATTGAGTATAAATTAAGAGCGACGGATAAAGCGCCCAATCCCAGCGGCACACCGCAGAGCAATCTTTTTCTGATTGTATTCCCATAGTGAGTAAAGTTGCATCGGTGTTTGTGTATTTTGCCAATAAGCCTTATCTGTCAATGTTGGAGGTGATCCATTCAAAGCATTAAAAATCAATTGTTTTCGCCAAGGTTTGATCTGGCTTCCCGACGCATGTGACATAATATCTACACTAACACCACCAAAATCCATTCCCATCGCACTAACAGTACTAAGTGGTTCAGAACTTAACATTAATGCTAAGTTCAAAACACATTGATCGGTTTGGAAATAGGGATAACGATTAAAAGCTAAACAAAAATCCTGGAGATTGATATAACCTGCTTCCTCAAAAGTATGTAATAGTTTTTGCCATAACAAAAGTATGGATTTCTGACTCTGTTTTACACCAATAAAACCAGTATTGTAGTAGCGATCTAATTCACGTTGACAAGGGAAACCGTAGCTTTCAGCCAATTCTTTCCAAGCGAATCGATAGGGATGATTGGCTGGCATATAATCATAAGCATCCTCACATAAGGCAATACCATGATTAACCCAATCAGTGTAGAAATTCCAGTCACGTTTATTGACAATATCAGGGTCAAAATAAAATAATGCTTCAACTTCTGGACAATAATTTTCCCAGAGTTGCAGCATGAAATCAGGTTTGTAATTAGAAAAAAATGTTGAAGTGGTTAGCTTGATAAATCGAATTACACAATCTTCAGCGACACAAAACTCTTGATAACCTTGACCTTCTTTCAGAGAATTTATCCAAGGTGGTAAAGTTCCACGATAACCTACCCACACTACACCGCGAAAGCCATGATTGTAAAGAGAATTAACTAGTACACCTACGCCGTAGTGATAATCTCGTTCAAATAAAGTACAAATATTTGCAAGCATACGCAATAGACCCTGAATCTACAAATAAGTTTATTTAGGGGATGAAATTAAAGTAGTATCAACAGTTCACCAACTAATTCCTCACAGGTATTTCCACTGTGAATTAATGTTAGTTAAGTAAATCTATACTTGCCTCGATATGCGTTCACAGGAGAGGTATATAAAGCAAGTACTTTCACAAAAGTATCCACAGCAGATACATGTTCATCATCTGTCTAAAGAAGTAAAAACCTTGAATTTGTCATCAATAAAAGACATTCATTTTTAGTGCTAAATATTTCTCTTTACCACTTATTTTTTTACTAAAATTATTAATTATATTTGTGACAAAAATATGACAGAACTAAATCCCTAAACAATAGAACACTTTCGATATAATGCTTTATAAAGTAACTCTTGATACTCTTGATCACCGACTCTATAAGCCCCAAATCTTTCTAAATGGGGATTCATCATTTGAGCATCAAATAATACAAACTGCCTTTCTCGTAACCTTTCTACTAACTTCACCATTGCTACTTTAGAACCATCAGGAATCCGATAAAACATTGATTCGCCGATGAAAGCACCACCAATAACAATTCCTAAAATTCCTCCAGCGAGTTCATCTTCTCGCCAAGTTTCAAAACTATAAGCCCAACCTGTTTGGTAAAGTTGCCAATATATATCTTTTAATTCCGATGAGATCCAAGTTACCTCTCGGTTAGCACAACCTTCGACTACTGATTTAAAGTCGCGGTTAACCGCTACAGTAAAGCGATGTTGATTTAGAACACGTCGTAGGGACTTAGGGTAGCGAAATTGATCATCCAAAGGAATGAGAGTGCGATCGCGACTTCCATACCAACTTAAGCCATTATCTTCATCAGCCATGAGAAAATAGCCTTGGGCATAGCCTTGAATGATAGCAGCAGTATCATATTCCATAAATAACATTAAAAATAAAAACATCGCTTAGTCACGCTATTAGATGTTAACAGTCATCCTCTGCGTTCCTTAGCGATTCGTTTTAACACTTGGTGCGTTTTAAGATAAATCAAAAATATGACAGAACCGATTCCACCTATCACCCTACCACCATCCCAAAATCCGGAACTTGAAGGTAAATGGTTAAAGCAACGCTTACATGGGTGGCTAGACACAGAATTTATCCCAGAAGCAGTTAACCAAAATATTGCTGAACGTGCAGCCCAAATCTTTGTTCGCCAACGGATGGAAGGAGAAAATGACCTTGGTTCTCTGGTAATTGCTATTGTCACAGAGATGCAAGCATTTGATTTTTCTAAAAGTTTCTATGGAGAGTTTGCGATCGCCAACGCCGTCAGCGATCTACTCTTAGAAAGTTTAGGAATTGATAAGTGTTGTGGACAGTAGTCATTCGTCATTTGTCATTTGTCATTTGTCATTCGTCATTTGCCATTTGTCATTTGAATAATGACTTTATAACAAATCACCAATGATCTTCTCCCTAATGACCAATAACTATTGTACAGACGCGTAGACGCTCGTAAGAGCGGCTTCTCGTAAGAGTATAATCGCGTCTCTACCAATGACTACCAACTTGACTTAACCACTCCAGGTAAAAGGCCCTCGTGCGCCCATTCCCGCAATACGTTTCGAGATAGTCCAAAGTCGCGGTACACACCTCTGGAACGACCAGTAGCCCAGCAACGGTTACGACGGCGAGTGGGTGCGCTGTTGCGGGGTAGCTGTTGAATTCGTCTGTGAATCTCCAGCTTATCCATTGGATCTTCTGTAGTTCTAAACTCTTCTAACAAAGCTTCCCGTTTGACCGCATACTTTGCCACTAGTTTAGCGCGCTTTTTCTCGCGCTCAATCATGCTCTTTTTTGCCATTGAATCTGTTACTTACTTTTTAAATTAAAAGACAGCATTTCCCATTCTATCTGATGGAATTAGTTATTGGTTATTTGTTTGTTTTTGGTTGTGATTTGTTGCTGATTGATGGTTAAGTATTCCTCCTTGTCCTCTTTGTCTCCCTTGTCCTCCTTGTTCCTCGTTCCCTGATAAAGGACATAAATCAGCCAACTCACAAACCTCACATGCAGGATTACGGGCTTTACAAACAGCACGACCATGATAAATTAACCGGATTGACCAATTTTCCCAATCTGGTTGAGGCAAAAGGCGCATTAAATCTCGTTCAATATGAATAGGTTCCGTGTGTTCAGTCAACCCTAGACGTTGGCTGAGACGTTTGACGTGGGTATCAACTGTTACACCGGCATTAATTCCAAAAGCATGAGCAAGGACTACATTTGCCGTTTTGCGTGCTACTCCTGGAAGCAACAATAATTGCTCCATTTGCTTTGGTAATTCACCGCCAAATTCGTTAACAATCATCCGACAGGCAGCTTGAATATTCTTGGCTTTGTTACGGTAGAATCCCGTAGAACGTACTAAATTTTCTAACTCACTCAACTCAGCATTAGCCAAACTAGGCGCATCTGGAAAACGACTAAAGAGTGCTGGCGTAACTAAATTGACTCGCTCATCCGTACACTGGGCGGAAAGAATTGTTGCAACCAGCAGTTGCACTGGGGTGGAATAGTTTAGAGAACAAGTAGCATCAGGATAAAGACGCTTGAGGCGAACCAGTATTTCTAGCGATCGCTGCTTTTTAGATGACCATTTACGAGTGTTGCTCACTGGATTGAAAATAGGGATCGGGGATCGGGGATCGGGGATTGGGGAATAGATTTTGATACGCTCGTTGTGTGATTTATTGCCCGCAAGTAAACTGCGGGCTTAGGGGCTTATGGGCTTACTTACTGGAATAGCTTTTGTACCCACTCCAGTTGGGAAGTTTCTTTAACAATGAGAAAAATACCCAATCCCAGAAGTAGCATTAAACCTGTTTGCATTACACCTTCTTGAACACGAGAAGGTAAAGGTTTACCCCGCAGTCCTTCAATCAGCAGAAAAGCGAGTTGTCCTCCATCCAAAGCTGGTAAAGGCAGAATATTGATAATTGCTAGGTTGATGCTAATTAAAGCTCCAAAATAAAACAAACTGCCTGTATCATTTTGGGCAATGCTAGCACCAATTTTCACAATTTTGACTGGGCCAGCTACTTGACTAGCCGTTTCGCCGAAGTTAGTGATTAATTGCTTAAAACCTTGAAATGTCAATTTCATAATTCGCTGAAATTCAGCAGCACCAAGGTTAAAAGCTTCTAGCAAATTAGCACGACGACGTACAACTTTACCGTTGGGAGAAAGTCCAACACCAATACTACCCCCAGCTGGCTTGGCTTCAGGAGTGACACTCAAAGACAGCTTTTGATCACCACGAGCAATTTCTAGTTGAACTGGCTTACCTGCATTCGTTTTAATGATTTCTCTTAAAGCCTCTATCTGTTGCAGTGAAGTGCCAAAATCTTTGTTATTAGCAGCTAAGATGACATCTCCTGCTTTGATACCAGCTTGAGTCGCTACATTACTGACTTCTGGGGCTAATTGTTCGATTAAGACTCCTGGCTGGGTTGCTTGTGAAATACCGACTAAATTTACCTGCGCCACAAGCAGAAAATAGGCAAAAATTAAGTTTGCTATCACTCCTGCGCTGATGACGATCGCCCGATCTAAAATTGGACGGTTACGCAGCAGGTTAGGGTCATTAGGTGGAATCTCACTATCTGGATCATCGTCAGGAAAACCAACAAAACCACCCAATGGAAACGCCCGAACAGCGTATTCCGTTTCCGGGCCTTGGTATTTCCAAATCACTGGTCCAAAGCCCAAAGAAAAGCGGTTGACATGAATTCCTTGTGACCTTGCTGCAATAAAATGTCCTAGTTCGTGTACTAGGATTAGAACAGCCAAGACTGCGATCGCCGCTAAAACTGACATAGATAATTTTTTTGAACTTACTTAGCTATACTTTTCTCTATTCTAGAATGACTACCACTCTAGCATTGGTCTGCAAAACTGTATATTTTCGGGCTGTTTCGCCAATTCTTTAGGGGGAGTATTGATTTGAGAACTCCTTAAAAGCATTATATATAGTCAACTCTGCTATTTTCTGGCTGTTTCAGCCTTTTGTTAAAGATTGTAAGAAAAAGTATTTCTACGAAAGCATAGGTATTTCAGCCATTTTCATACCTGCTACTGCGACTTTTGCGGCTTGTCAAACAACTTGACGAGATTGACGGGGCATTTTTCACTATTAAAGGACGACAACAAAAAACTCCTGTGCGAATCTTTGATACTCGCGCACAAGTCTTTTATTCTCGTCGATGAGTCTTTGAACCTCGTCAATGAGTAATCCCTCTTCTAAGAAACCAGATTTTCTGAGAAGAGGGATAAGTTAAGCGCGTAACAATAATCTAATTTTTGACCACTGAATCAATTAGCAGCGTAACCCACCATTATTTACGGTGCGTTACGCTGTCGCTAACACACCCTACCAACTACCAACCACCAATCGAAAATTACAAAACTTCCCGTCCCAAATAAGGCTGTAGAACTTCCGGTATCTTCACCGCACCATCTTCTTGTTGATAATTCTCCAAAATAGCCGCCATTGTTCGTCCCACAGCTAACCCGGAACCATTGAGGGTATGGACTAACTGTGTTCCTTTCTTACCAGTTTCCTTAAAACGAATATCAGCCCGTCGCGCTTGGAAGTCCACAAAATTAGAACAACTGGAAATTTCTCGATATTTTCCAGAAGAAGGAAGCCAAACTTCTAAGTCATAGGTTTTGGCAGAATGGAATCCTATATCCCCAGTGCATAAATTAATGACTCGGTAAGGCAACTTTAAAGCTTGTAAAATAGCCTCTGCATCACCTACTAATTTTTCTAATTCCTCAAAAGAAGTGCTGGGATGGACAAATTTCACCAATTCTACTTTATTAAATTGGTGCAGCCGAATTAATCCTCGCATATCCCGCCCATAACTCCCAGCTTCACGGCGAAAACAGGGAGTGTAAGCACAGTGATAAATAGGTAAATCTTCCCCAGTCAAAATTTCACCCCGATAAAGATTGGTGACGGGTACTTCGGCGGTGGGGATAAGCCACAAATCATCATCAGCACATTTAAAGCTTTCTTCCGCAAACTTGGGTAGTTGTCCGGTAGCTGTGAGTGAAGCACTATTAACTAAAAACGGAGGAATAACTTCTACATATCCTGCTGCTGTTTGGCGATTCAGCATAAAAGAAATTAATGCCCTCTCTAGTGCTGCTCCAGCACCAATCAACGTCACAAAGCGACTTTGGGCAATTTTCACAGCCCGTTCGGCGTTGAGAATACCTAACTTTTCCCCAATTTCCCAGTGCGGGATAATATTCGCGTTTTGCGGAATGTACTCATCACCCCAGCGCCGCACTTCCACGTTTTCCTCTTCATTCTTGCCTATGGGTGTGGTGTCACTAGGTAAGTTAGGGAGTGCAAGTACTAGTTCTTGGATTTTGGCTATGATTTCTTTTTCCTGCGGTTCCAGTTCGCTTAATGTGGCTTTAACAGAGTTACCCTCATCTCGCAAGGCTTGAATTTCTGGGTCTTGAGGATTTGTCCCAGATTTAATCTTTTGTCCAACCAGCTTACCAATTTCATTACTACGTGCTTGAAGTTGGCTACGCTTACCTTCTAATTCACGTTGTTGTTTATTTAAATCTACTATTGGCTGAATATCATAGTTACCACCACGAGTATTCAACCTCTCTTGTACAAATTGTGGATTTTCCCGTATTTGCTTAATATCCAGCACAGATTTTTCTCAGTTTTTAGTATAAGAAGACAGTTTCGATGAAATAATTTCATTACCAAACATGAAAATGGGCATGGGGCATGAATCAGTTAACAGTTAACAGTTTAATTTGATCACTGATAACTGATAACTGATTAGTTGTCCCCCTTGTCCTTCTTTCTCTGTTCCCAACTTTCAAGTCAGAAAGCACAGACAAACCTAGAAGCACCTATTAGGAATTTAGAATTGAAACATGCAAATTCCTAACTCACAAAATATCCCTGCACCCAGGTGTGAAAGTAATTTGCCAAAATTTTGCCCCAGCTTTATCGCCAGGGCTATCACACTGCAATTTATTTTAGGCATTTCCAGGCTTATTTTTCAATCTTTTATTAGATCGGTCTTACCAATATTTTGATTATTTTAATACTGCGATCGCTTAACTATTGCTTAACTATCGCTGAATTATAAAAATTATATATTTCTTAAGATTGCCTTTCTTCTTGGTTTGCTTTGGGTTGGCTGAAACGCTCTTCTTGAGTGCTAGAAGGAGAAGGCAGCCAATAGGCTAGCACAGTACTTAAACCACTCCAATACAGTGTCTGATTTTCTTTGGTTTTATCGTTGACAAGCTGGAAAGTACAAAGACTAATCATTACTGTACTGAAAAGGAACTGTATCCCAAATCTCCAAGTTTGTAATTCTCTCATCGTGTTAGACCTCCAATTTCTAAGATCACCTCATTGACTTAACTTGTATCAGTCCCTAGCAGGATGTTTGTGTCAAAAACATGTATTAATCTCCACACTCCATAGAGATGATTCCGGAAATGAGCCATTCGATTTTAGATTTTAGATTACTCTGTCGAGTAGACACGGAGTGGCTACTTGCAGAAGTCGCTAACGCGGCTACCTTTGGTAGGCGCACTTCATGCGTGTATGGATTTTGGATTGACTCCCTTGTCCCCCTTGTCCTCATTGTCCCTCTTCCCAATGCGTGAATTTTTAATTTTCAATCTAGCGAGTAATGCGATTGAGTAACCAAATTGACCCTACAAGTCCAGCGAAGTGAGCAGAGACAGTATTAGTGTTTGCTTGCACCACAAGCATATCTAGACCACTAATAATGCGATTGGGGTCAAACAATTGTGTAGTAATTGCTTGGGGAGATATAGACCTTGCTACCAGAGTACCAACGATCGCCTGCGCTCCTAACAGAGTCAACAGCATTCCGACTAAATTCACTAATAGTCCTAACCGCAAGACTTGAACTGTTTCTAGTTTGCTAGGGTGATTACTAGGATTAGAAGATAATAATTGTCTGCCAATGCGGGTGTAGCGGAAAGCTAAATATACACCTACACCCAAGGTAACTAGTCCACAAACTGCCAGAAATACACCAAATCCATTACCTGGGTTATTACTCGGGCTACCAGGTCTTTGGCTAAAAACACCATATAGCAGCACAATAATTGTAGAAACTACACCTAGTACTAGCTGAATCCAAAAGCTAATCCAACCAACGAGGCGAAAGATTTTGGCAATTTCTTGACGGCGAGAGGAAGATGATTGAGAGTCTACTGACATAGTGATTACCTATGTGCTGGAGGGTTTGATTAATTGATAAATTAACTATGACACTTAATACCATTTTGATTGTTGAGGGTACACCCCCGAATGAAATTAGGGGGACTTGCCCAATTTATAGTGGCGGGGTTGTTCCGGTAATTGGTAATTGTCAATTGGTAATTGGAAGTCTAAAAATTCAGTAGACTATGCGGTATTGAATGTGTCAAGAGCTGCAAGGGTTGAAAATTATAGATATGATCTTATGGTTGATATTTAAAGATTTATACTGGTGCGATCGCTGTAAAAAAAGTGTTTATTAAGTTTTACAGAAAAATTTGCAATTAACCTTTAAAATTGCTAAGGCAACAATTTATGCTTAAACAGTCCTCACACGCTCGGCATCACTTAACACAAAGATAATGGTCAAACCGTTGTCTGTTTGCTCCTCACCACACTGGCTAGAGCTTGAGGCAGAAAGGAGTGCATTATTTTGCACTTCCAAAGCTGGCGCATAAATCAGGCGCTGTCACTGGAATTTATTTCTGGTGCTTAAAGTGCCCGTCCCTACGCTTACAAACTTGGGTTAATGATTTTATTGTGTGCGCCTTGTCAATCTAGCCTAAGTAGCGTTATATACTTACCCCAATAGGGTAGTAGCACTATATACTCACAAAAGAGATTGTAGGCTTAACCCTTGGGCATTGTTTTAGCAATTCTTCACTAACCATGAAACTTGAGGATATATATCAATTCTTTGAGAATCCTCCGCCAACTTACCTTTGTCAAGAACTAGCAGTTTGTTATATCTTGTACGTTTTATTACAAGGGGAGTCTTACGGAACCGAGTTAATCCAACGCTTAGAAACTGAATATCCCAACTATCGCCTTTCGGATACAGTACTTTACAGTGCGATTAAGTTTCTCGAAGACAACAAGGCAATCACAGGGTATTGGAAAAAACTCGAAGGACGCGGACGTCCCCGGCGGATGTACCAAGTTTCTTCCGAGTGGACTCCACACGCGCAAGATTTAGCTCGTCTTTGGCAACAGTATATAAATGGGAGGACAAATTAACGAATACATTGATAATGAATAATGAATAAGTCCCCTCCAATCAAGCACTAAAAACTCACTATTATGGATACCGCCATTCTGCCATCCACGTTGATGCTTACTTTGTTATTATCGGTCGGATTATTTTTCTTTATTCGTGCCTCTACTAAAGACCGTACAGAAGTAGCACAACTGGTATCTGAACAAGACGAGGCTACTTTAATGTCTCAATTAAGGGAGTATTTTCGAGCTAGGTCTTACCGGGTGGCAGCGGTAGACCCAGAACAAAACCAAGTGATTTTTGAAGGCAATGTTCGTCCCAGTTGGTTTTTAGCCATATTTTTGACTGTGCTAGCTGCTACTGGTATTCTTTGTCTATCACTGGTTTTGTCACAACTTTTTCCTAGCCTGAGTATTTTTTTTCTAGGGATGGTATTACTATCGCCCTTGAGCGGAATTTTCTACTGGAAAAAAGCTAGCAAACTTGAGAAGGTGTCGCTGAAGGTAGAAACAACCCAGAGCGAACCACCATCCTCAAGTACTATTACTGTTACTGCCCATCGAGATGAACTGATTGAGTTAAAAAAGGCATTAGAGCTAAAATCTAGCTAATAACCGCTAATTGCAGTTACCATTTCCAAATCACAAAATCCAGATTTGTAATCAGCATTTATTGGAAATCGCACTAAAAAAGACAAAATATTCCTGAATGAACTACCCACAGTTAGCTTCGCCTGAACTGTGGGTTTCTACATCCCTCAGTTCGTGTTTAGCAAGGCTTTCTGTGGATTGCTGTCGCTTCTTCGCCCCTAGTTGCCGCATCGATCCAGATTGCTTGCGCTTACTGGTAGATGTGGTAGAGCTAGGCGACTCTGCGACTGCGAAGCCAGTTCCTGACTCCGGTAGACTTCCTTTTGCCCAGTAAAGCATAACTTCGGCAGCAGCAATATCGCGGTCTTGTCGATAACCACAAACACCACACTCGTGGACTCTAATATCGAGTGTTTTCTTGTGCTGACACCCACATTTAGGACAGGTGCAATAATTGAAGCCTATATAGACTCGTTACCAAATGCTAAGATTGGCAATTCTTCAGACCAGTCACTAAACCAAGAAAAAATGGGCGAACCTTCTACAACTCGACTAGCCCACGAGTTAACTCGTGGGGAGGAGGGATGTGCCGGGTACGGCACATCCCAAGGTTCGCCCATTTTTTCTAATCGTTTAAACCCAGACATCTCACGCCCTCTCAATCCTGTGGATTGAATTGGTTGGAGATGCCTTCATCATTGCCCGCTCCCTATCCCCACCCTATGAGTACATTGAGGGTGGGGACTTCCGCCTTATGTTAACGTTATGTTAATCTTTGCTTGCGGAAGAGTTATAAATCCCCGCTTTTTGTACATCATTTGTTATTCAAATCTCATCCCACAAACACAAATATCTGACAGGATTCGATTAGCCTTATCCAGACCGCTAAAGTTGACTGGCAAATTAGCCTAAAATTAAAAAAAAATTAAATTTTTAGATATCTTGAGCATTTTGCCAGTTAATAAATGTCAAAAGCCACAATCACAATCTACAAAATCGCCTTGAATCTTTTAGCGAGTAACCAATGCTACCGATTCTTGAACTGTAGAAGGTTCTAATGTTCTCAGACTGGGGAATAGGAAATGATTCTCTTCTACATACTGAGCACCAAATAAACCTTTTTCAGCCCAAAAATATCGGTCTGTTGTATGTTCGTTGCGCTTTACGAGCAGCAAAGCGGGTGGCAATATCCCTTCAGCTTGAATAAATTTTCTGGCTGCTGTCACAGGTTTCTCTTCGCCACTTTCAATGCTATATTGGGGCACATGCTCTAAGATACGCCGTCCTTCTTGCCGACGACGGCTTTTCCGCTTTCGTCTCCTTGCCAACCTTTTTTCCTCCTCTTCAAAGCTACAGATTGTAGTTATAGCTACAAAATCCGTCGTAATTATAAAAGTTCTAGTTCAAAAAATCAATGGTTTTTAAACTTTTGATACAAAAAACATAATTTATTCTAAAGTAGATAAATTATTTGGTAATTATTTATAAACTGTGTTGTTGGTTAGCGCTTATTCACCTTCTGACTTGAAAATGGGTGTGGGGGTGTAACGGGTGTAGGGGAGCCAGTGCGTTGCGGAGCCAGTACGTTGCGGGGGTTTCCGAGCCAGCGCGTTGCGGAGGTTCCACGCCACCTGCTTTATGCCGGGGAACCCGTCCACCGCAGTGGCTCCTCCGTTGTAGCGACTGGCGTCCCGTTGTAGTACCTGGCGTCGGGT